>NZ_JAGGDM010000009.1:0-206267 GCF_017653625.1 Alteromonas sp. K632G | reverse complement strand
CAGTTTCCCTTGGTAATTAGCGCTTACGACAGAATCGCTTGGTAATTAAGATACGACAAAGTCGCTTGGTGTTAACACGATTTATTGCATTGGTAGACGAATGTTATGACAGTAAAACTAACTTGGTCATGACGGCTTACGTACCTCAGGATGAGATTTATACTAGCGGCTCACTGATGTTCGAGTTTGAGCGTACTAAAAGCCGGTTGATAGAGATGGCATCAGAAGATTATTTACAATTAGTGTCGAGTTGTTGATGTTGCGGTAATTATTTAAATTACCGTTTTAGTGGGTTACGAAGAAGGTAAATATTGGCATACGAACATGCACTTTTATAAAGGGCTAAAATTTAGTGAGAATGACTATTCAATAGTGTTAATGAGAAAGGTTAAAATCCGATAAATACCCTGATTCGGCTTAACTTGTTGATTTTACTTATTTAAAAATATTGGCATTTAGGTTGCAAAATTAACTTCGACTTAACCTAAAGGATGACAATGATGAATACTCTCACTAAAACACTAGCTACAATTACACTTTCTTTATCTACTATTGGTATGGCAAACGCAGCAGATTCTTTATTTGCAGCAGACGAATCAGTATCTTCTAAATTATGTGTTGTTGCAGCACAAGGTAGCAAGATTCAATTGCACAAATCGATTAAAGATTCTGGTTTGAGCAAGCGCTATATTGCTGAAAATGTTACCTGTAACGATCAAAATATTTTAGCCTTTGTACAAGATTATGCTAAAGATCCCGATGAAATGAACAATGCTTTAACCAATGGTAAATTTAATACTAACGTTGAAATTATTGATTTGGCCGCAGCGAATACAAAAAAGTAGTAAGAGGTAAAATTGAAGCCTGAGTATGTCGTTTTTGTTTTTATTGTTGTTGCTCAGCACATAATTTAAAAAAGGTGGCCATGGCCACCTTTTTGCTGTTTTGAATATATCTACCGAGGTCTAGTATCTTACTCTCTAGATTGCAAGCAAATAGGCTTACATACTTTTAAGTGCATCAATAATATCTTGCGGCTCTGAACGAGTTCTATAATCAACATCCACATAACGCCAGGTTACGTCGCCATTTTGATTGAGCACAAAGGTTGCTGGAATAGGCAGAATGTTACCATTACCGTTGTTGATGGTTTCTAGATCGAGTTGCCTATCATTTTTCATGTGCTCAATGAGAAATTCAGGCACTTCCCATGCTACGCCGTACTGGCCTGCAACTTTGGCACTTTGATCTGACAATACGATAAAATCCATCTTGCTAATTTCATCTTCACTGAGCGAATCATCGGGCACCTGCGGGCTTATAGCCACTAACGTTGCCCCTAGACTTTTAATATCGTCTAATCGAGACTGTAGGGCACGAAGCTGCAAATTACAGTACGGACACCAACTCCCGCGATAAAAAGTGACTACAACAGGCCCTTGGTTTAATAGAGAAGTGAGTGAAACAGTATTCAATTTTGCATCTGGCAGCGTGAACTCAGGTGCTTTATCACCCAATGCCAATGCATCACTGCCTTGCTGAAACGATTTAGCTTTTGCTATTTCTGCATCAACCCCTTTCATGAAATCTGGGTTGCCTTTACGGCCAGCTTCAACCTTCGCTTCAGTTTGTTCTTTTAACGTTGCCATACAAGCCTCATGGTTTACTACATCATAATGACGTATCAAAATAGTGATATTGGAGTAAAGTTAACGCCTTCCTAGTAGTAATGAAACCTATTTGCACTACATTTACGACTACCTTCGCCATAAATGCGGTACGGCGCAAAAGTGCGCCTGTTTTCATAATATATTGGATATTAGTCGGATATTAGTCTGGACACCCACACTTATTTAGTTATTAACTAGCAGTTCACTTACCGAGCATTACCACTTTGTGTCATTAAGGATTAACTATGAGCCTTCAGCAGGAAAACAAAGCCATTCCACAAGAAGCTTTCGATTGGTACGACGCTTATGCCCACGGTGGCATGGACAGACGCACATTCATGACCAAACTCACAGGATTAGTTGCCCTTGGCTATTCCATGTCCTTCTTAACCTCGTCATTACTGCCTAATTACGCGTTGGCTGAACAAATATCCTTTAACGATCCCGACATAACCGCAATCTACGAAACCTTTCCTTCACCCCATGGACACGGCGAAGGTAAGGGATATTTAGTGGTCCCAAATGCTTTAACCCAAAATGAAACCACGCAAAAAAAAGCGCCAGTAGTATTGGTAATACACGAAAATCGTGGATTAAACCCTTACGTTAAAGATGTAGCCAGAAGGCTTGCGAAGGCAGGTTTTATCGCGTTTGCTCCCGATGCTTTATTTCCGTTAGGCGGTTATCCGGGTAACGATGACGAAGGGCGCGCGATGCAGCGTAGTCTAGAGCGTTCAAAAATAGAGCATGATTTTGTTGCCGCCGCTGAATTTATCAAAGCGCACGAATTGTCTAATGGAAAATTAGGCGCTGTGGGGTTTTGTTTTGGTGGTTACATGGTGAATTACCTAGCTGCCGTCGATAGCGACCTTATAGATGCAGGTGTTCCTTTTTACGGTACGCCAGCAGCCAAAGAGTTACGTAAAAATATTGAGGCGCCTTTACTTATTCAACTTGGTGAATTAGATGAGCGAGTAAATGCAACTTGGCCAGGATACGAAGAAGATTTGAAAGCAAATAATGTGTCGTATGAAATGCACATGTATAAAAACGCGAATCATGGTTTTCATAATGATTCTACTGGGCGGTTTGACAAAGACAATGCTGAGCTAGCATGGTCTAGAACCATTGCATTTTTTAACGCTAAGTTGGCGTAAACTAACTATTTTACTTAAGCATTACAGCAGATATTCCCAAGCGTAAAGCTTAAGAAACATAATTTAAGACTCATATCATCAACGCAAGGTCTTTAAAATAAGCCGCTTTTATCAAGGGTTTTAGGAGTGATGAGGACCTTGCTTATACTATTCGCTTTTTGCCTCTCCACAATGTGCTTTTATGATACGGCACATCGTGTTCGATGGCTTTTTGTCTAATGAAGTTTTCTACCATTGTCCGACTACACTGGAATTTTTGTATATCAATATAGATACGTTTTTCTCTGTTATTTGAATCAAAAGATACGCTGGTATGATATCTGGTTCGGGAGTACTCGATGGACGTAATATCCACCCATACTAATCTGACATCTTGCCCTTTTAAGCAATAAAGCACGCCATCTTCATTTAATATGAAGTGATCCTGAGCGTGAATTTTCCACTTTTTCTTGTAATACCAATATAAAAAAGGGGAAGCGGGTAGCAATAAGGCGCCAACTATATGCCTAAAATCATCTTCGCTTTCTTTAAATAGCATCCAGGCGCATACCGCACCAATTACCGAACTAAATAAAAATAGTATGAGGCTAATATCTTTGTAGTCTCCACGAATAGATGCGCTAGTGCTGTGCTGAGTTAGTGTAGCTAATCTAGCTTTAATGCTATCGACTCGCTCGGGGTATGCGTGATGGTCAATAGTTTCTAGTGCCTCTAGTAACTCATTGTAGGAGTAATTGGCGTAATTCGGTTCCATGAAGTTTGAATTAGTTGGTTGATGTCATTATTTAAGCAATATAAAAATTGCAAAAGTGAATAGCAAACATACCGCAGTTTTTACACTCAATAATGTGTTGTAAAAATAGCGTGATCGCCACGACAGACTTTATGTCTTAGCTGTTTGAAATTAAAGAGTGTTTTAAGTTTATTAAGAAAGCTGTTCACTGTTGTGGTGCGCCGCTCAATGCCACTGGCGATCTCTTGGTGCATTGCTATAACGTAATGGTGGTTGATGTGAATGGTTATCTTCAAAAACGATTAAGAATAAGCTCATCAGATGAGTTGCTTAGGCTAGGTGACTGCTCGCCTGATTAAAATGACGCCTATATTTATACTAAAGTCTAACGTTGTTGGTATGTTTATTGTGATGTGTTAACTGAACACTCACTTGGTTTTCCTCCGAGTGGGCACGTAGTAGCAGTTGAAGCAGGAAACACACTCATGATAAAAACAAATACACCGTTGCGTCCCACACTATTAAGTGTATCTATTGCGGCAATGTTTGCCGTCAGCCCTGCGTATGCACAAGAAAGTGAAACCGCCAGTGCTGAAACTGAAGAAGAAAAAATTCAAGTAGTAGGCCGTCGTATCTCTACTACCGAGGTCGCCATTGGTACGGGTGAAGTGACCAATACGCTGGCCGTTACCCGAGAAGCGTTATTGTCGGCCCCAGGCGGTATATCTGGGCTTAAAATGTTAGAAAGTTTACCTGGTTTTAATGTGCAAACGGACGGTGCATTAGGTTTATATGAGTTTGGAAACTCTGTGAATGTGCGCGCATTCAACTTAAGCCAAATGGGCTTTGTATTGAACGGCGTACCCATGGGGCGTTCAGATGCTTTCGGCGGTAGCCCTATTTTCAGATATGTAGATAATGAGAACTTAGCGTCTGTAGTGGCTTCTCCAGGTGCAGGCGATGTTTCCGCACCAAGTTATTCTACCTTAGGGCCTATAGCTTCGTACTATTCGGTAGACCCGTCTGACGAAGCCGGTGGCATGATGTCTTATACCATTGGTGATGATGATTTAAATCGCTCTTTCGTTAAATTAGAAACCGGAGATATTAATGGTTTCAAGGCTTACGTAAGTCGCTCGAAAACCGACAGCGATTTATGGCGCGGGCCAGGTACCATCGACAGAGAGCACATTGAGGGTAAAGCAATTTATGCCTTTAGTGACGAGACTACATTTACCGTTAGCTATGTGGCCAATGACTTCTTCGATTATGATTCGCCATCAGGTACCGAAGCGACTTTTGACGATAACTATTATTACAGCTACTTAGATGCCATTCCGGAAGGCTGTATTGCACCATTAACCGGGGTTTACGATTTCAACCAAGATGGAGTGGCTGATGAAAGCGACTTTACCCCTGTGTTCACCGGCAGTAACTGTACAAGTTATTACGAAGACCGCGTAAACGTTCGCGACGATAAGCTTTATTCTGCTCAGCTTGAAACCTACTTGTTAGATAACTTGTTATTTACCGGTACTTATTATTTTGAAGATAAAGATGGTTATGGTGTTTCTCCCGATTCTTACAGTAACACCTTAAGTATTTATGAAGATCAGGCGGCAGCAGGGCTAGATGTAGTGCACCCACGTGGCGTGCAATATGGCTTATCGTCAGTAGGTGGTGATAGAAAAGGCTTTGTTGCTGATTTCAACTTAACCCTCGATGCCCACGATATACAATTTGGTGGCTGGCAGGAAAAAGACACTTACCATCGTACGCAACAGCGTTTAAATAAAACTGGCGGTAGTGCTGACGGCGACGTGATTTGGGATGAGGTGGCATATTATCGTCGAGATTATACCTCGGTACGTGAAACTACGCAGTTGTACGTGAAAGATACCATTAGCTTAATGGACGATAATTTAAAGCTTGAATTGGGTATAAAGTCTTTAAGTGTGGATTATTCACTTGATGGATATCGTGATTATGATGATTACGAAATTGACGGTGAAGCGGGCTATGGGCCTCAATCTGTGGGCGGCAAATTTAGCAACCATTTCTTACCTTCAATAGGCGCGGTATACACCCTAAATGACACCGACCAACTCTTCGCGTCTTACTCGAAAAACTACGCGCTACCTAATGGTACAGATGACATTTATGACAATGCGGTTAGCTTTGAACCCGATACTCCCGAAGGTGAAGAAGCCGATAATATTGAATTTGGCTACCGTACCAACAAAGAAAACTTTAACGCGGCATTAGCGTTATTCTATACCCGCTTTGATAATCGTTTGTTTGCCAGTAACGTATTAAACCCCGCCACTGGGCAGCCAGAGAGCTTCTATATTAATGGCGGCGCTTCAGAAGCCTACGGCTTTGAATTATCAGGTGTTTATCAGCCTGACGTATTCAAAAAACAGTTATACATGAATGCCAATATCTCGTACAAAAATGCCAGCTTAGTAGATGGCTTTGGTAGTAATCCTGAAGGCAGTGCCTTGGCTGATAGCCCAGACTGGGTGATGACAGGAGGCATTACCTACGAGCCAACAGAATGGCTAGTAGCGAACGTATCGGCAAAATATACCAGCAGTCGTTATACCGATTACGCCGAAACCTATGAAATGGATAGCTACACCACGGTAAGTGCCTATGTGGATTTAGGCGGTGTGAACCCTTTTGGTATGCCTGAAAATGTGAGCTTACGGTTAAACGTAGATAACCTTTTCGACAAGGAAGTATTGTCGTTTGCGTTTGTAGGATCGGCTTTCTATCGCCCTTTAAGCCCTCGTAACGTGCAAGCTTCATTAACGGTGGCTTTCTAACATGACAACTAAAACGAATACAAAACTGTATCAATTAAACAAAGCAATGATTGGGGTAGTGGTAGCCTTAGGTCTTGGAACCACGATGGCGAGTTCTGTAACACAGGCAGCCGATAAGGTATCTCTAGAAGAAGCCGAAGCTATTCAGCGAAAACTCGTGACCTTGGACACCCACCTAGATACGCCTGCGCATTTGGTCAGGCCCGGGTTTGATATCATGGAGCGTCATACCTATGGCCACGACTTTTCGCAAGTTGATGTACCACGTATGCAAGAAGGGGCACTAGATGGTGGTTTTTGGGTGCTTTATACCCCACAAGGCCCGCTTACTACAGAAGGTTATCAACAAAGCCGCGACACTGCTCTACTGCGCGCACTTGCAGTACGCACCATGGTGACTGAACATCCTGAAACTTTTGCGTTAGCGCTTAACCCTGATGATGCGAGTGAAATTAAAAAAGCAGGCAAACATATTGTTTATATGAGTATGGAAAATTCCTATCCCTTAGGTACGGATATGAGCCTACTTGAAACGTTTTATAAGTTTGGGCTACGAATGGCGGGGCCGGTACATTTCAAAAACAATCAGCTTGGTGATAGTTCTACCGATCCCGAAGGCGTAAAGTGGGGTGGGCTTTCGCCGTTAGGTGAAACCTTTGTGAGCGAAGCAAATAGATTGGGGATTGTGTTAGACGGTTCCCATGCTCATGATGAAACGGTGAAAGACATGATTAAATTGTCCAAAACCCCCATCATATTGTCGCATACTGGCGTGAAAGCAATTTACGATCATCCGCGAAACATTGACGACGACTTGCTCAAGCAGCTTGCCGAGTCGGGCGGTGTCATTCAAATGAATGCTTACAGCGACTACCTTACTGCATTGCCTGAAAATCCTGAGCGAAAAGAAGCTTACAAGGGATTGATGGCAATGGTTAAACAAGGTGCTGACCATGAAAGTTTATTAGAGAAGCGTAGGGAAATAGAGCATGAGCATCCCGCGGTTAAAGCGTCGTTTGATGTGTACATGAAACACTTCTTACATGCGTTAGAAGTTGTGGGGCCCAAGCACGTAGGTATTGGCGCTGACTGGGATGGCGGCGGCGGTGTAGACGACATGATGGATGTGGTTAATTTGCCCATGATTACACAACGTTTGTTAGAAGAGGGCTATACCAAAGAAGACTTAGCAGATATTTGGAGCGGTAATGCGCTGCGGTTAGTTAAACAAGCCCAAGACTATGCTGCCAGTTTGAAATCAGCGAGTAAATAGTTACACTGAATTGAAAACGCGCCCTATTCATTTGGTGAGTAGGGCGTTTTTTTTTATCTTAAAATAACAACGTGGAGCATGCATGAAATCGTTACCCCTTTTAGCGTCATCCTTTGCCGTAATAACCGCTTTATCGACACCTTTTTTTGCCCATGCGGGCACTGATGATTTTGCCGCAGGCCCCGTTTTTAATAACTATGGCAAGCATGCACCAGTGCCAGGCGTGAGTGTATCGCCTCAGCAACAATTTAAAGTCGCCTTCGATGTAGCCAAAGGGGCTGATGTGGGCAAGGTTAACCGCAAATTTGATTCACTAGCTCGTTTTATTAATATGCATGTCACCAATGGCGCTAAGCTTGAAAATATTCAACTCGCGTTAGTGGTTCACGGCTCAGCCACGCTTGATGTGATTAATAACGCGGCCTATCAAAAGAAAAAAGGTGAAGATAACGGCAACTTAGATTTATTGCGTGCGCTTATGGATAAAGGCGTACGAGTAATCGTTTGCGGACAATCCTCAGCCGCTAATGATGTAAGTTCTGAAATGCTAATAGAGGGCGTTGAGATGGACTTATCTGCGATGACAGCCCATGCCCGTTTAAGTGAACAGGGTTTCAGTACTAACCCGTTTTAATTGTTGCTACTGCTAAGCATTCCCTTTTTAATAATATCTAAAAAAGGTGTGTTAGCAGGCAGTGTTCCAAACGCTAAGCCTTGCTGTTTGCCTAACCTTGCTTCACAAAAGGTGTTCGCCATCACGCTATCGCTCTCATTTAGAAGCAAGGCACCTTGCATGGCAATAGCAGTATGCTCTGTAATTAAACGGCTGCGAATTTCTAGGGTGGCGGTATCTTCGAAAGCGTCTAAAAGACTTTGCAGGTGGTTATCGTAGCAGGCATTTCTCCCTTTTGCGCTATGCAATAAATCAAAAAGTGCCGCTTTAGATTCTGGCTCTTTGTGCAATGCGCGAAGTACATCTAAGCATTGTACATTACCACTGCCTTCCCAAATTGAATTAAGCGGTGCTTGGCGATAAAGCCTAGGCAAAATATTCTCTTCTACATAACCTAGTCCCCCTAAGCACTCTTGTGCTTCGTTAATAAATGCTGGGGTTCGCTTACATATCCAGTATTTACCAATTGCCGTTGCGATACGAGCCAGTGCGGCTTCTTTCGGATTGATTTTACTAGCATCAACGGCGCGAGCGACCCGCATGGTCAAAGCCAGTGCCGCCGAACATTCAAGCGTAAGGTCGGCGATGACATTTTGCATTAAAGGCTGATTGATAAGCGTGTCACCAAAAGCCTCACGGTTGCTGACATGATGATGGGCTTGCACTAACGCTTGTCTCATAGAAGCCGACGAGCCAATCATGCAATCAAGGCGAGTAAGAGAAACCATGTCGATAATCACACGTACGCCCCGACCTTCTTCACCTATTAAGTAAGCCGTTGCACCTTGAAACTCTACTTCTGACGAAGCATTGCTCCAGTCTCCCAGTTTGTCTTTCAAACGTTGAATACGTACTTCGTTTAAGGTGCCATCAGACATAACTCTTGGTAATAAAAAACACCCTAGGCCAGCGCCAGTTTGCGCAAGAATTAAGTGCCCGTCACACATGGGCGCAGAAAAGAAGAACTTGTGCCCCACAATGCGGTAACTACCATCTTCTTGTTTTGCAGCAGTGGTTGTGTTGCGGCGAACGTCGGAGCCACCTTGTTTTTCGGTCATTCCCATACCAATAGACAGGCCATGCTTGTGTTCTGCTGGCAAGGTGCGGTCATCGTAGTGCCCATGAACTACTTTATTCACCCAATAATCTGGTAAGCCTTTAGCTTGTCGTAGCGCCGGGATGGCGGCATGGGTCATGGTAAGAGGGCAAGTTGTGCCCGCGTCAGCTTGATATTGCATGAAAAGTAACGCGGCTCTTATGACATGCGCGCCTTGCTGACTTTCATTTTGCCACGAGTAGTTATGAACGTTACCCTGCATAGCCGCGCTCATAAGTGCGTGATAGCTAGGATGAAACGCTACATCATCAATTCTGCGACCATACCGATCGAAAGGATGAAACTCGGGCTTATTTTTATTAGCAAGTTCGCCATGCTCCATTAATTCAAAGCCAGCGACTTGCCCAAATACATCTAGCTGTAATGCTACGTCAGCGTGTGGCGACGTTACATTAGCCATTACAGCGCACTTAAGTAGTGGGTCGTCCTGCCACAAGTTATAAGCGGGTAAGGGAAGAGGCTGATTCTCAACAACATGGGTATCGAACAACGTAGGTGCAGACATAATAAACTCGCCTTGAAAATTTATTAAACATTACTAGTTGTGTCTTTTTGTGTCAAATGTTGTAATTTTTGGTTTTATGACTTTCCAATTTCGATAGCTGATTGAGTGTTTGTCTTTAAGAGCTTTTTTCAAGCGCTTATTATCAAGTGCTTATTTTCAAAAGCTTATGCCCAGTAAGAAAGCGGAAAAAGGATATACTTTGTAAATGCATGACATTTAGGTAAAGTGCTCACTCGATGTCGTTTTAATTACTAATAGATTGGTAAAGCAATATGTTACCCGAAAAACCTGCCAGTAAACCTGTAGCCCGTCACTTGTTAATGAAGCTACTTGGTTCGCGCCCTGGTATTAAAATGGATGCAGCCAGCGCGGTAAGAGTAGGCGCCTTGTTTGGTATTTCGGAAAATAATATTCGCGTTACCCTTACTCGCTTACAATCAGCAAAACTGCTTAAGCTGGTGGAGCGTGGTTATTACCAGTTAGGTAAAGATGGCGAGCAATTTGCTGGCGAGATAAGTAGCTGGCATACGGCAGAATCTAGATTATGTGAATGGCGTGGTGATTGGCTTACCGTGCTAACCACCGCGTTAGCAAAAAGTGATCGTAAGGCCACACGGGCACAAGACAGGGCGCTTAAATTAATGGGTTTAAAAAAGCTCTCTGCAGACTTTTATGTTAGGCCTAACAACCTTAACGATACGGTGGGAACAACACGAGAGCGCTTGTACCGATTAGGGTTAGATAAAAGCGCTGTGGTGTTTAATGCATCTGACTTTGCTGACGCGACGGAAAAAAAGGCAGCAGGGTTATGGCAGACCAAAAACCTTGAAGCCAGTTACGAAGAAGGATTAATTGAACTCGCGCGGTCGCGCAAGCGTATAGAAGGCTTATCACTAGATGATGCAGCAAAGGAATATTATATCGTCGGCGATAATGCCCTAAAACGATTAGTGTTCGACCCACTGCTTCCAGCACCTTTGGTTAATGTCGACCTTCGCAGAGCATTTCGCGCAAAAGTAGAAGAGTACGATAAGGCTGGCGCTGAAGTCTGGTATGAATTTTTAAATATAAAGAAGTGAGGAAAGAGGTATGAGCACGGAGGTGCTTGCCTGATGCTATCTTTGTGGCACACTGTCATTTGAATTACCGATAAACGGTTGCATAGATACGCACAGATTTTCCAACTTAAATACGTGACATGGAATAAGTAGTATGACGTCAAACCGCCCCCTGTTTAAACACATTCGGAACCACACCGCGCTTTTCAGTGAATTGTCGCGTTATCGTAACATCGCGGTGCAGGGTCTAGGCCTTTCTCAGTACGAATTTCACAAGACCCCAAAGTTCGTTGCAGAAGATGGACGTCGGCTTACCATTGAGCCGGAGCGAAGTATTGTTTTGCCTAATGTAGAGCAACTTAAAGGCGTAAAGAGTAAGCTTGAAAAAGCCATACCTACACTCACAATGGTTGAGCACAGCGAGATTGGTTATCGCTATCCTACCGCCGCGCTGGCGGGGTTAGATGCCCCTTTTATCAAGCGAATGCGCTCTGAGTACTTTCATAAAGTTGATGAAGATCGCAGTATTTGCAGGCCGGTAAATTTATCTTACGGCATTAAAAGCCGTGGAAAAGCAGATAATCGCCAAGAGTATGAAGTGTGGATGCCTGACGAGGCACCAGAGCAAAACCCCTTGCCACTGTTAATCGATCTTTATGGCGAAGACCTACCTAACGATGTGCGCCATTTTGTAGAGCAACCTTCGAAAGTGCATGGTTGGATGGGCGTTAAGCGAGCAGCATTTGAAGCCTTATACCAAAACAAAGAAATATGTGGCGATTTGGTGATTTGTGTTGCCATGAGTGTAGACGCATACAATATTGGCGCGCGCCCTGACTTGTCGTTCTCGCCAGAAGCAGAAAGCAGTATTGCGGCTAGCAATGCAGAGCTAGAGTGGGAAATAGAAGGCTATTATGCGCCACGTGACTGGGAGTTTGACCACGATATGGTGTGGTCGGCAATTAATCACACCCTGGCAGCGATTAATGCGCCTTTAAATGATTTATACGGCAATACCATTTTGCCAGTGGTAGAAAGCAAAACAGAACGTATTTTGTCTACGCTTAAAAGCTTAGGTGTTCAACAGGACGAGATTGATGATATGAATCTACAACCGTGGGAGTTTATGCTTAATGAAAGTTCCCATAGGGTTAAATCTCACGATCCATCCAGACCTGTTAATCTTTTAGGTAGGCTAAATCGTTTGTTCTACCAAGAAGACCGCAAACTTCCTTCGTTAAACTGGATGCACGATTTAATCACCTAGTCGTGAAAGTATAAAACCAGTTGCAGCTATTAACTTAATTATTGATGCCTGCCGCACAAAGTCGGTGGGCATTTTTGTATCTAAAGCCTCATTGCGTTTCTGATCACGCATTATAAATACCTACCATCACTCTCGCACTATTTCGATTAGTACGTGAAACAGTGTAAGCACGTCGATTACTTCAAATAGGTACCTTCAGGCTACAGGATATAGCCGTATCCAATATTAGATAACAATAATGTAGGTTACATATATTCGCATTTTGTAGCAACGATTGTTAAAAAGGTTAAATTTTGTAAAAAACTTACAGAACTGATGTGAAAAGTACAGTTTTTTGTCAATTTATGTAATTTAATTACAAAAATGAGCTTTCTTTTACGTGATTTTTGGTCATAATGTACTCGTTGCTTAAGAAAACTCTAATTTTGTTACACAATAGGAATTACATTATGAAACTGTCAACTTTCGCCATTGCTCTTATCTCTTCAGTAGCGTCTTTAAATGCTTTTGCTCAAGACGTTCGTTTAAACCCAGTTAATCAAAACATTGAAACGCAAGCTTGCTACACAGCCGCGACAGAAGGCTACAGAGCAGCAAAACGTTTAATTCGTGACAACGGATTAAATGTTGAGTCTTTCAGTGCATCATTGCTTTGTAACGATGTAAGCTTGAGAAAGTTTGCTGATTTATACAGCGATAAAACTACTAATGAAACTAAAGGCATTGCCCTTGTTGCTAAGAACGAAGATATCGCTTCTAAAGCTTGTTTAGATGCTGTTTCAATCGGTACAGAAAAAGCACTTGCTAAGCACGGCTTAGAAGGCGAAACCATTATTTGTAATCACAAAGAAATGTCAGCATTTGTTCGTTCTTATAACGCTGAAACAGTTGTTGTACGTCCATTCTCTGAATAGTATAGCCTCACTGATTTAACGTTTGTTTACAGTTTCATGGCCCACTCGGCAACTGGGTGGGCCAGTAACTTATTTTAATCACCACGCTTACTGGTGTTAGAAAATATCCCTCGAAAAAACTCCCAGCGAAAATCTTCACTTGAACGATAATCCCTCTTTGAAATATAAATCATCGAACCCATTTTCTTAACCTAAAAATAATAAATACGACTTACCCTTAACACCGCGCTATTCGTTTTGAAACCTGTACTTTTGTATCCAGTTACCTATACGTCTTCCCATCAAAATCTCCATTGAATATGCACATTGTGCACGCAAGCGCTGTGCTAGTTTATTGATTACTCACGTTCCTTACGTTTGTTTGCACTGGGCATAAGCGTAAGAATACAGCGACAACAAATATCAATAGAGAGAATCATTATGTCGAAAAGTCACTACGCAATACGTACATTGTTATGCGTAAGCATTCTATCAGTGTTAGCTGCTTGCGGCGGGGGCTCATCAACTGACGAAACTGTAGACAGCGACACCAGTGTTGATGCGGGCACCGGAACAGACACGGGTAACGACAGCGACTCGAGTACCACAACGTGCGACTCACCGATGACAGAGCTTTCAAGTGCATATCTTGAATTTGTTGCGGCACCAAATGTCACTATTGTGTTGTCTGAAGATGGATGCACAGTGTCGCTCGAGTCGGCAGGTAAACCCGATCACACATCATCATATTGGGATTCAGGCAATGCCAGCGGCTTATATGTTGAGCCTGAAGATGAAACTCTATTCAATCAAAAGCGCTCACCGGGTGATATTGAAGATTACCTAAATGATTTTGATTTAACCGTCCCCGTATCGCCGGAACTAGCCGCCACATCATCGGCCACGCCGTTAGGTGCAATAGGTATTGCTTTGAGCGGCGCGCCCATTTTCAACGATTCCGAAGGTACGGGAGATGTATCGATAGGCGTGATACAAGGTTTTGATCGCAATGGTGCGCATACTGGCCCGCAAACTTACCATTACCATTTAGAGCCACAAGCTATCTCTTATGATGATGATTCGCTGGTAGGTATTATGGCAGATGGATTTTTCATATTTGGAAGACGTTGCTATTCAACCGTAGACTACCCCACCGATTTAGATGAATCGAACGGCCATACGTCAGTCACCCTTTATACAGGTGCTTCAGAGGAAGATGCTGAATATCACTACCACATATCAAATGAACAATACTTAAACGGCGAGTATTACCTAATTTTCCCGGGTAACTTCCAAGGTACGCCGAGTGACATTAACTAAATCAACAGGTTACAAAGTACTCCTGTTTTGTGCACTTTGGCTGGCAGCAACTTCTGGGTCGGTATCCTTTAGCGATAGAGCACAACTAGTGGTGTATGAAAATGCCATATCGCTGAATAAGCAAGGCGTTCGTATATATCAAAACGCCCCGTTTACAGGAAAAGTGGTGAGCTACCACTCAACAGGCGCCCTTGCTACAGAAGATGAGTTTGTAGCCGGTCGCCGCGCCGGGGTGGCAAGAAAGTGGTTTTCGAACGGTACCTTAGGTTACGAGGCCTATTATGCGTCTGGCGCCAGAGAGGGTAGTGTAAAAACCTGGTGGGTTAACGGAAACCTTCGGTCGGCATTTGTGTATGAAAACGGCAAGGTCGAAGGTGAAGGCTGGCGTTGGTACAGAAGTGGAGCCAAATTCAAGAAATCTAACTACCACGAAGGGCAACCGGTAGGCTTGCAGCAAGCGTGGCGAAAAAATGGCACCTTATACTCTAATTTTGAATACAAGAATGGGCGGATCTATGGGCTTAGAAAAGCAAACAACTGTGTGGGGCTTGAAGATGAGGTTATCTCTGTTGATTACTACCAAAATCAAGCCAGTCTTCGTTTCTAGTGCATTGCTGTTGCTATGCAGTACCAGTGCAATAACGGTAAATTCAGCCCATAGCGCGGACGAACTATCCTACCAATTATCTTATTACAACAGCAAAGAATTTACACCGCACTGGATTGAAAGCGGTAGTGAAGCGCTTGATGGTTTTCACAAAATACCGCCCTTTAGTTTCACCAATCAAGATGGGGAAGAAGTTAGCGAGAAAGACTTTGAGAATAAAATCTATGTGGCAGGCTTTTTCTTCAGCACGTGCCCGGGAATTTGCCCCATGATCCGGTCTAAGTTGGCCAAGGTGCAAGAGGCATTTATTGACGACGATAGCGTAAAAATTCTTCAGCATTCGATTAGGCCGAATACTGACACGGTCGATTTGCTTAAAGCTTATGCAGATAAAAACGGCATTTTAAGTAATAAATGGTATTTGGCAACCGGAGAGCGGGACGCTATTTATTCTCTGGCAAAAAGCGCGTACTTCGCCAGCGACGACTTGGGTAACTTGCAAAATACAGAAGATTTTTTGCATACCGAAAGCCTATTATTAATAGATCAGAATCGTCATATTCGCGGCATATACAACGGGCTCAATAGTGCTTCTGTCGATTATTTGATAGCGGATATTAAAGCGCTGAACGCTCAGTGATAGTTTAGCTTAACAACTGCATATACGCCTGAGCATTTAATTTAGCGCGTTTATCGTGACTAGAGAGCATCAAATAAACGCGCTGTTGTAACTAACGGCTACTCCGCTGAGGAAATGAGGTGCAGCACTTTTTGCCTTCCGTCGAGATACTCTACTTTTTCACCATCAAAAAACGCATCTTCTTCTAACATAATGCGTATGTCTTTATCCCATTCTGGAATATAGGTGGCGGCATTTAGCTCTATAGAGTAAACCGTGTTTGGATACACAGGGTAGTCGCCCTGAACGGGAACCCCTTCTTGTGCATCCCACATACCAATGGTGGGGCCTGCTGCATGACCATGAAATCCCAGTGGGTGAGTATAAATAGCAGGGGTTAGCCCTTCTTCTATGGCTTGCTCTCGAGACATTTTCAAAATCTCATTGCCGGTGCGTCCAACCTTAAAATTGTTGGTAAGAATATCTTGCAATCGGTTTCCTGCTGCAAAAGCTTCAATTATGCTTTTAGGGGGCGCGGTTTCATCGGTTTTTAACACGTATGCATGCTGTTGTTGGTCGGTGTTTAAACGCAGGTAAGTAATACCAAAATCAACATGGATAAGGTCTCCTGGCTGTATAATATTTTCACCAGCGCGCTTACTAAATGCTTTTATTTGATCAAATTTTTCATTGTCTGCACGTTGTATAGACACTGAAGGATGAAACCAGTTTTCTAACCCTAATGCCTTGCTTTGGTCACGCAACCACCATATGACATCGTCGGTAGTAGTGATTCCAGGAGTAACAACTTCATTTGAAAAAGCCGTTGCTATAAGTTGGTGGCCAATTTGAGTCAGGGAAGGGTAGTGTTGCATTTCAAGCTTACTACGAGTTTCTAGCCAAGCAATGGCCAGTTTTTCACCCGATACCACACGGTCTTTAAATTTAGGAGAAAGGGCGGCTATGAACTTGCTGTTTTCGGTGCTGCTCATGCCGTCAGCAAGTGCAAATGCATCTGACACATTCACTGCAATTCGTTTGGGGTCGCGCGCTTCAATAACATCAGCAAGTGCTTCCCACTGATTAGGCTGAGCTTCTTTGTCCCATGCTTTTTCGAATAAATCAGCCACGGCATACCGAGCTACCGCTAAACGTTCTAGAGGCTTTCCTTCGCCAGGGTTAAAAATGACCAACATGGTATGCCTGCGGGCCGATAGCCACGTTGATGGCAGCATGGTTTTGATGACGGGGTCTTCGTTGTATTCCCGCGACATGATTACCCACATATCAATATTAGTACGCTGCATAAGACTGGGTAAAACCTGCTCGAATCGTTGTGCTAGTATTTCATCGACCAACTCGCTCCTAGCTTGCATATCCATGACATCCTTGGCCATAGATTGCAAGCTCACTAGCAGTAACACAAGCGTACAAACTGCTCTCATTCTCTTTCCTTATTAGTTTGAATTATAAGCATGTAATCATTAAAACTAGCACAAGCTGTTTGGCTTAAGCAATGGTGGCTACAATTAACAAGGAGGGAAGTTGGCTTGTTTCATTCAAGCCAATGCACGCTAGATGAAAACGCTATATAGCCTGGCGTTATAATGAATATAAGCCTTCATGGACGCGCATCGTCAATCGTATTGATGCGGATCAATACGCTAAACGAAGATTCCTTGTTTACTTAGCCTTAACGCGAAAGGCATGTTGTAGAATTTTTTTGAATTCAATGTCGGCAATTTTCCTTCAATAGATAATTTAAATTGTGATTGCAGTTTAATCATCATCGATTTAGGTATCATCCTAGCCGGAGCCAGTTATGAATGCAGAGATTGATTTACAGCAAATAATAGAAAATACCATGGTGTTAGTGCTAGCCGGTGGGCAGGGCTCAAGGTTAAAAGCACTTACTGAAACCCGGGCTAAACCGGTACTAGAGTTTGGCAGTCATTGTCGAATCATCGATTTTCCCCTTTCAAACTGTGTTAATTCAGGCCTAAATCAAATTGCGGTACTCACCCAATATAAGTCTCAGTGTTTAATTCGGCATTTGATGCAACATTGGGGCACATTGAATAACAGTTTTGGGGGGCGATTAGATATTCTTCCTGCATCCCAGCAACAGTCTGAAAGCTGGTACCAAGGTACTGCAGATGCGTGTTTTCAGAATATTGACTATATCAAATCCAGAGCACCTAAATATGTGATGATCTTATCGGGGGATCACGTATATCAAATGGATTATCGAAAACTGCTGGCTGAACATGTGAAAAACGGCGCCGAAATGACAGTATCTTGCATAGAAGTGCCTACTAAGAATGCGGCAAATCAGCTGGGCGTATTAAGTGCTGATAGCAAAGGTCGGGTAACCGCTTTCGATGAAAAGCCATGTAAACCACACCCATTATTAGATGCGCCAGAGTATTGTTTAGCTTCAATGGGCAATTATGTAGTGAATGCTTAAGTGCTTTATCGGCTACTTAAAGCAGATGCCAAAGCGTTGGAATCTGATCACGACTTCGGTAAAAACGTAATTCCAAATATTATTGAGCAGCACAAAGTGTTTGCGCATCGATTCAGAGGCGCCGATGGTTGCCAAATTCCCTATTGGCGAGATGTAGGCACCATTGATAGTTACTGGCGGGCTCATATGGATTTGCTGAACAACAGCGATATGTTGAATTTAGCTGACCCGTCTTGGCCTATCTGGGGAAGTGCTTTATCTAGCGCGCCAACCCAAATGCGGGGCGGGACTCAAAAAGGCCAGTGCGACCTCAATCAGATTTTGATTGGCACCGGTTGCCAATTAACTAATTGCCGTATCCATCACACTGTTTTGTCATCCAATTGCGCAATCGGTGATGGCGCTTCACTTCAAGGGTGTGTATTGCTGCCTGATGTGACTATCGAGGCCGGCGCTAAATTAAAAAACGTTATCGTAGATAAAGGTGTGACGGTGCCCGCTAATTTAGCCATTGACGATATTAATATTGCTAAGCACTTCGGATTTTCAGTTAGCGAGAAGGGGGTTGTTTTAATTACCCAACAAGTAATAGATAGTTTTGCCGATGTGGAAATATATTTTGACGTACCGCAAAAGTCGACGAGTGTAAGTCCAATTAGACCAATGCATTCAGAGCTATCAACTCGAAACATCGTCCGTACTCATGTACCCAGCGCACTGAACGAGCGTTAAGAACGCAAAGGCAACGCCTGTGCGTTGCCTTTGATCTGGCTATTTAATTAGCTTCACTGCGCTGGTTGGCGCATTAGCCGCGTATAGAACTTAACGGCATCTTCCATATTTTTAATATCAATTCTCTCGTTAGTGCCGTGAAACCCTGACAAATAAGCAGGTGTCAGATTAATCGGATTAAAGCGATAAGCATCAGTTATTTTTGAGTAAAACTGGCTATCTGTCGCGGCAATAGTTAACCCAGGTGTGACGATAATATCGCCCTGAACATCCCGTGTTACTGCGGCAATATTTTTAAACCCCTGACTGTCACTATTGGCCACGTTTGACGGCTTAAATGCTTGCGATGTTTTAATGGTGATTCGAGGATCGTTGATGGCAGCTTCTACCCAACTGGTAACACTTTCAATAGTGTCTCTAGGATGAATACGAAAATTGATAGTGGCTGTCGCGGTAGCCGGCAATACATTCGCTTTAACACTACCCGAGAGCATGGTAGGGGCTGTGGTGGTGCGCAACATCGCATTGCCCGCAGGCGACTGAGATACTGATGCCTCAATCAATGGCTTGAACAGCCATTGATTGGCAAAGAGCATACGCTTGAAGAAATCCATGTGCTTAGCGATATTGGTGTACATAGTTTCGCCAAGGCCTTCTAACCCGCCAGGTACCGGTGAGTTTTTAACGTTGACGATGGCTTCAGCTAAAATGCTTACAGCCGTATCTTGAGGTGGCATTGAGCTATGTCCACCTTCACCTTTTGCGATAAGCTCAAGCGTAAGAAAACCTTTCTCAGCCACATTAATACTGGCGACACGCTTGTCTGACCCAGGTACTAAGCCATCAAGAATAAATGAGCCCTCATCAAGCGACCACGCTAGTTTGATGTTTTGCTCAACAACATATTCTGAAACTGCTTTTGCGCCATATTGGCTGCCAATCTCTTCATCGTGAGTAAAAGCAATATAGATGTCTTGCTCTGGGGTATAAGCCGCTTCTAGCAGCAAGGTAACAGATTCCATTAGAGCTATCACTGCGCTTTTATCATCGAGCGCCCCACGGCCCCAAATAATACCGTCTTGAATTACACCACCAAATGGCGGGTGCTGCCATTGAGATTCAGTACCTGGATTAATCGGAACCACATCATAATGAGCTGAATACAATACGCTAGGTTTGGAAGGTGCTTTACCGCGCCATTTAAAAAGTAGGGTGTAGTCGTTCAGCAAAGTAAGGGTTAAGCTTTCGTGCACTTCAGGATAAGTACTGGCCAACCATGCGATAAATTTTTGAAATTCAGCACGGTCGCGGTCTTCAGCATGTTCATAAGAGATAGTTTGAATTTGAATAGCCTGTGAAAGGTGCTCTGCTATCACGCTGCCATCTGGCGATATCATAGTGGTGTCGGGGGAAGGCTGGTAGGTTTCTGGAGTGAAAGTTACAGTGCGCACTAACACAACTACAACCAAAGCTAAAAGCACTATGCTAAGCCCCAGTAATCCTTTTTTTATTATTGTCATAGGGAGTCCCTTAAGATGCCAGTTTCATTGTCTGTACATGCAAATATTGCAGTTGTCGCAACGTTGTCATTTAGTGTATCTGCAATAGTAGGTTTGAGTATATTGAAAATAGTGAGTACATCAGAAAATAAATAAAACGCAGACAAAAAAATAGGCGCTTTAAGCGCCTATTTTTATTCTTTAACCATAAACAATGTGGCAGTTAATGACTAATCAATTAACGGCTCATCGTCGTCTTCTTCTTCCTGCTTCTCGTATTTCTCTTCTTCTACTGGAATAACTTCCTCAGAAGAATAGTAAACACTGACAGGCGCTGAATAGTTTGGCACGTCGTCATAGGCAAACACAGAATAATACTTTTCAACATTCGGGTTACCAAAGTTGTCATAGGTATATTCATCAGAACCTGCGTAAAGCTTCACACCATCAAGCGGGGAGCGCGGCGAGTGGAAGCGATTTCTTACCACAAACGCACCCACTAAATCGGCATGCTTCGGATTGCTCCAACTTAGCTTAACCTGACGATTTTCTAAGGTTACGCTTAAGTTCGCTGGTGCCGGTAAAGGCTCTTTGCGACGCTCAATGTACTTAATCACCAACTTACACACATTGTTACTGTGTAAGTCGTGCCAATTTACTAGCATGTTCTTTTCAGCACTTGATGACGTTGAGCGAACCACGAAATGGAAAGGCGCATGCTTCGCATGCATATCTTCGAGCGCTTCACGGCAATAACTATCAAAAATAAAGTTATGAGAGTTTTTGTCTTTAAGCTGAGCATTACTCACCTCGTAGCCAATAAACTCTTTTTTCTCTCTATTTTTAACGCTTTCATAATCAAGATCTTCAAGACCAGCCAATTCAATGGTGAAACGAATATCTTGCGATGTAGGCAAGGCATTGTCGTTACTCATCGTTAAATAAGCTTCCGTGATCACGGTTTTCTTAGGATCAGGCAGATTTTCGGTTAAGAAGGTCATTTGCCCATACACCACATCGCCATTTGCATCGAAACCAGACTGCAGTTCGTTTTTCTTAACCTCGGCTTTTGATACCGTGCTAAGAGATGATGGCGTTAGCTCTACTTGTTTGCTTGGAAGGGTATAAATAACTTCCAAGTTAGGGCGGTAATGGATACCTGAACCAAACTTTCCGTACCCAATATCAAACTGCATCATTTGCGAGTCTGCACCAAGAGGCAGTTTTCTTGGACCTTCAACGCGAAGCAACAAGGTACCGTTCTTAATAGATTTGCGAATAATGCGACGCTCGGCCACATTTAAATCCCAATGAGACCAAATACCTTGAGTTAGCTTATCTGAGCGAATTTCATCACCAAGCGTTTGAATAGGCTTCGCTTGATGAATTTGGTTGAAATCGGTGATGTCAGATATTTCTGATGGGTCAAGAATTGATACTGTCCATTCACCAAAATTTTCTACTTTGGCGTTAACACGGTTCATCGGATACAAGGAGAAACTCGCATTCTTAATACGGGCTTCTTCCGGTAAGTTTTCCATATTAAACGCAATCACACCGTAACAAATACCACGGCGTTTATTCACACCTACAAACAACGAGTTGTAGCCGAAATGGTCGCGGTTTTTCTCGAGAGTATATTGGCCTACATAACCAATACCACGCTTCGATGGGAACAAACCTCTGAAATATTCATCTTCAGATAACTGCGTTTTCAGCTTAATTTCAGGGCTGAAAGGCGACTTGGTATCAGTAACTTTATTAACTGCACGTATATTGTAGAAGTATTTCTGACCACTTTTAAGCTGCACATCGGTGAACGTGTGTTTGCCAATAATCGCAATAAGATTATCTTCGCGACAAGGGCTTTTCACAGTTTCGGAGCGATACAGTTCAAAATAGATATCATCAGACTCTGGGTAATCCCAGCACAGGGTCGCTTCGTAAACGCCCACTGATTCAATTGTGAAGTTATCTACCCGAGCAGGTGCTTCATCAGAGTAGTTTTTCGCTTCTGAAAGTGCATAAAGTACCGCAGGCACATTCTCATCTACACTTTGCGACATATTCGCCATGTAATCAGGAATGTTGCGAGTGCCCACTTCTACCACAGCCGAGATAATACCTAACGAGTAATAATACTCACGGCCACTACCGTTAATCAGGTTCGTAGGTGGCTTGCCACGGTGAATACCGTATTGGCGACCCGTTACCTTATGGATTTCACGGTTCATATTGGCGCACAATACGTTTAAGTCGGTGCCTTCAATTTCAGACTCGTGATTAAACTTATGGGCAGGGAAGAACACGTTACCTTGCGAATGGTAATCCAGCGCAATAGTGATGTTCTTATGTTCCAATACGAAGTCGCGTATAGCGGCGGTTTCTGGCTCAGAGAACGCGGCTGGGCCTGAGTAGGTGTTTACCGTGGTATCGGCAGAGCGCTTAAAGCGAACACCGAAGTTACGGTTTAAATCTACACCAAAGGTGCCATCGCCGTTGTCACGTCTATTCTTGCGCCAAAAAGAGAAGTGGGTGCGAGAATACTCAAACCCATCAGGGTTCAAACAAGGCACCATATATAGCGTATTGCGGCTTAATGCCTGTTGTATAGATGGGTTGTGGTCAATATTGGTTAGCACATTATCAATAAACTTAATGGCTAACTCATTTCCAATCCACTCACGAGCGTGGATGGTTCCTGTAAAAAGCAGAGCGGGTTTACTGTCCGCAGTTTCAATGTTAGCAGAAAGGGTAGCCATCATGATTGGCCTGCCTTCCCACGTCGTTCCAATGCTATGCACGCGAATAAGCTCAGGGTACTTTTCCTGAGCTTGTTCTAAAAACGCCATTGTTTCTTGATACGAGGTATATTGTTTTTTCATTGTTTCTTCTTAGCTAAGAGAAATCAGTGGTTACCAGCGTAGTCTTAAAATTATCCCAATGCGCGATAATTGCATCGACTTTCTTTTGCTGAATGTTTTTAACCGTCAGAAACACGCTTGGATCAGCGGTTATAGCTTCTGACGTACCCTTTTCACCCAGAGTACTGATTATCACCTCTGTAAGTTTAGGGCCTATACCTTTTACGCCAGCAAAAAAATTTTCTAACTCTGACGTAGTTAAAATGAGTTCGCCCGCATCTACTTCGGCGTCGACTTCAAACTCATCGTTGCTATCATTTAATACACGTTCTAGTCCATCACCGATGACGTCTTCTAGGCCATCATCTTCACTCACATCTTGGTTTTCTAAATGCAAGTCGGTTACTATTTTGGCCTTACTTTTGGGCGTGTAATTATCTTGAAAATTCCACGACTCACTTGGCCATTCTTCATCTAGCTGCAATTCAACAGGTAATAATGGGTAAAGCTCAGGGTTAGTCACTGCCACTGAGTCTGCGCTATCACAACTTGGGGTATATTCACCAAAGGTAATATTTCGCATTGTGCGTAATAACGGCGTGCGAATCTTACCCAGTTCCTCCCAGTTATACAAAGGAATATGCGGCTTCTTAAAGCGCTCTGAACACAAGGTCCACATTATATACTGGCCAATCCAATCACGAATGTAAGGGAAGGCGGCAAACGCAGTTGCACATTCTAAAATACGGTATTTGCCGTCTACACCCAAGGCAATATCAGATGCCCAATATTCAGCTTTTGCGGCTTTAGACGCATTCACTGCTATTTGTAACGCTTCTTTGGGCACATCAGAATAATCCATCGAGCCACCCTGACTGGTATTGGTTAGCCATTCACCTTCAGGTGGACGACGCCAAAACGCACAAACAGGCTTGTGGCCAATCAACATCACGCGAATATCGGCCATCATCGGAACAAATTCTTGCACATAAACCGGGTGGTATTTCTTTTTCTTAAGCAGTTCGGCTGCTTCTTTAAAGCTATCTACTTTATGTACGAAGTAGCCGCCATAGTTGGACGGTCCGTATGATTTTTTAATAATCTTTGGATAACTGGTTTTACGTAAAAAGGCCATGGCTTCGTCTTTTTCGTAAAAAATATCAGTTTTGGGAATAGGCAAGTCGTGCTTTTCACAAAAGTGGGTAACATTTTCTTTCGACTTGTTGGCGAACTGTGTGTCCATTGAAGGCAAGAAGCGAACATCAGGTAATTCGCGCGCAATTTCACGAAACGTTTCGTAAGCCGTTGCAGGAATATTACCAATAAGAATATCGATATTTTTGCTCTTCACTTCACGAATGAAACGAGCTTTGTCGTTACCCCAGTGGTAACACACGGTTTCAATTTTATCAGGCCAACCTTTAAAGTTAGACTTGTCGAAAAAGCGCAGCACGTGGTCTAAATAGAGTAGGCCAATAGTAGGTAGTTTAGTTGTAGACATTTTACTTTCTCGTTTAAAGTTGAGAGGTTAGCGCGGCTTGCATACTAGCGCGCTTTTCAATTGCTTTTCGCTCAATCAAATTAACGATCCGCTCGATTTTTCCTTCATTAAACGTTAATCCTGCTGCTTCTTGTTCAGGCGTTGCGAATGCAGGAATACCGTTTACTTCTAGTACTACATATTCTTCATGTTCTTGGTCGTAAATTACGTCCACTCCCGCGATATCCAGCCCCGTTACTTTTGCGGCTTTAATCGCTAACGCGACCAATTCATCGTTGGGTTCACGGCGTATAACAGAACCACCACTGGTTACGTTAGTTTTCCAATCGTCTTTAGGCGCTTGACGCCCGTAACAACCCACAAACTCACCATCAACAATATCGATGCGATAGTCTGTCATGTCGTAATTGATAAAACGTTCAACGTAGAAGTGAGGAATATTGGTTTGATCCAAAAAGGGAATAAGCATATCTAAAGAACGCTCATCTTCTACTTTAACAATACCCATGCCACCCCAGCCATCGGTAGGCTTGTAGACTAAGCGTCCACCCCATTCACGAATGGTATTTTTAAGCATCGGCTTGTCTTTGGTATTACATAACCGGTAATCAGGCGTGCGAATGCCTGCTCGAGATAAACGATGGGAAGTACGCAGTTTGTCTTCAGATAACGAAAAAGACTCAAAACTGTTAAGACACGGAATTGATTCGTTTAATACTTGATAAAGAAAAACTTGATAAGGCGTTTGTTGACCTGCATTGTATGAAAAGAACGCATCTAACTCTTCCATATTTACGTTATGGCACGTAATGGTTCCGTTATGTGCGTTTGCATGGCCTAAGTTAAGATCGGTGATTGCTTCAATATCACGATCTCGTAATTGATTAACGATTTTAGCCTGTATGGCAGTACCGCCGCTATTGCTGTACATCCACATCCCGACTGTATACTTTGGCACGACTTTTAACCCTATATTTATGAATCGATGAATTGACATTCTTTTCGATTTGAGTAAGAAGACATCTCAAATAAAATTTTTGCACCAAAATGGGTGGTAAATATCTATTTTAGATGAGAAATATGACATATATTAGACTTTAGGGTACGTCTTGGTACGAGGAGTCCCTCCCGAAAGCGGCGCCATTAAACGGCTAAATTGCAAACTATTCAAGTTTATTTTTTGTTCAAATTAAAATAATTTCGAATTTTGTAATGATAACGTTTGAAAGGTGTGTGATGTATGTAAATTGGCCTTGATAATCAAGGGCTTCAGCGTAGTTTGGTTTTAATCAATACTTGGAATAAATAGCATGAATAGTAGTCTGGACTTTGCCGAACTTGCCACCATTATATCGCTCAATTCTTACACTAAAAATAAAGCGGGTGTAGATCATAATGCTGACATCTTTAATGGGTGGATGGAGCAGCTTGGGTTTTCTGTAGAAACCCATCGTCGAGAAGAAATAGGTAATCACGTTCACTATCTGTCGAAAAAAAGTGAAGGGGCAAAATTACTGTTACTTGGCCACTTAGATACCGTATTCCCACCTGATACTTTTACCGAATTTCGTGAAGATGATGAATGGATTTACGGCCCAGGTGTATGTGATATGAAAGGCGGTAACTATATTGCGCTTACCGCACTTCGAAATGTATTTGCCGAGCAAGGCCATATCGCGAACATAGATATGCTTTTGGTGAGCGACGAAGAAAGTGGCAGTGACGATAGTAAATTGCTTACCAGCGAATTAGCCAAAGCCTACGATGCCTGTATGGTTTTTGAAGCGGCAGGGCCTGATCACGACGTGGTCATTTCTCGAAAAGGCATTGCTACCTTCCAAATTGAATTTGAAGGCAAAGGTGCGCATGCGGGTAACCATTATACCGATGGTATTAATGCGAACTTGGCTGCGGCTCATATGCTTATTGCATTGACTAATCTAACCGACCTAGAAAAAGGCACCACGGTTAACGCCGGTAAAATGAAAGGTGGATTAGGCGCAAACACTATTTCGCCTAGTGCTAGCTTAACGGTAGAAGCGCGGTTTACTCAATCAGAAGAGCGAGACAGAGTATTAGCCGCGTTTGAAGAAGTAACCCAAAACCCTGCTGTCGAAGGGGTAAAAGTAGCGGTAACTGGTGGATTGCAGCGTGATGTCATGCAGCCTACAGAAGCACAGGCACAGTTTATCGCCGAGCTAGAAAACGTGTTAGGTGCCCCCCTTAAGCTGGAAAAACGTGGTGGGGTGAGTGATGCGAATGTGGTATCGGCTGCCGGTGTGCCAACCCTTGATGGTTTTGGCCCATACGGAGATGGCGATCATACCATTCATGAACGTGCAAGCAAGGCTAGCTTTGAACGGCGTATAGGCGAGGTAAGTAAAATTTTAGCGCACTTTAATGGTTGCTAAGTAATTAATAATTAGGCAAAACGATGCAAGGTCAGAGTTGGTTTTATTAACTCTGACCTTAAAGATTAGTATATTTTAGCTAGTATACGACACCACTTCGGCTTCAAGACCCTCTCCAAGCATGAAATAAAAGCGCCTTCCAGGTTCATAATCACCGTGGTTGTAAGTATTAAATCCTAAAGCGAATACCTTTTTTTCTACCTCGTCTAAATTATCAACCACAATACCTAAGTGATTAACGTGGGCTACCGTGGTGTGATCGAATGTGTTCTCGGCACTTGAGTTCGACGCTAGTCCATTTTGATTGTAGTGATTCGAGCTAAACTGTTTTGGCTTATACAGCGCTAAATAAGCGGTATCTGATCCCACGTGCACCGTATAACCATCGTCTTTGGCTGGGCCGCGCCAACGTATGTGCCAATTGAACAACTGGCACAAGGCATCAGCAATAGCATCTGGGTTAGTGACGGTAATATTGGCGTGTTCAAGTGAGGCTGCTTGCATCGTATTTCCTTATTTTCTGTTGTGTGTTTTTCACCGGTAACTTTTTCGATAAAAAAGCGCAGTGGATTAATAGACAGCAACAGCTTAATATCTAAAGCTAACTTTAGATCAAGCGTTAAATGCAGATTTTTAAAATGGCCCCTGAACCCCTAGTAAGTATTGGCTTTGTTGCAAAGCGAACCGGTAACGCAGTATCGCTTATTCGCTATTATGCCAACGAATCCCTTATTCCTTCCGTGCGAACCCAAGGCGGAAATAGAATGTTTCCTCGTTCAGTCATTCGCAGGGTATCGTTTATTTTGATTGCACAAAACATGGGGTATGCACTTGATGATATTCGACAACTGCTGCAAACCCTGCCAGATAATCGCACGCCGAATAAGGAAGATTGGGCTACGCTTAGTGAAGTATTTAACACACACATTACAAAGCGTATTGCTGAGCTAACGGCATTGAAATCTTCGTTAGAGGGCTGTATTGGTTGTGGTTGTTTGTCTTTAGATAAGTGCAAGCTGTACAATAAGCACGATCGCATTGCCGAGAAAGGGGCGGGCGCTCGGTTTTTACTAGGCGATAGCCCTAGCGATGCTGTTATAAAATAGCCTTTTCTCATCTATTTAGTTATTTCTGATGTGGTGCCTGTAGCCTCGACGGCGACTAAACATTTATTAGAAATTCACTTAGCCAAATACCTAAAAATAGGATAGTCGCCTTGGTAGACTCCACACCTAACAGCAACTCAAGTTCAACCAGTAAAACCAGACCCAAAACAAAAAGTTCGCCTAAGTCTTCGTCTAAGTCCACGACTAAGGCCGGCTCTACCATGCATGTTCGTAATGTACATAAAGATGGTTACCCCATGGCGGCGTTGTGCCAGGCACACCCAGCATTATCTGGCTATGTGATTAATGCAAAAAGCGGCAAGAAGAGTATCGATTTTGCCAACCAAGACGCGGTTAAAACCCTCAATGCAGCATTGCTTATTCATTACTACGGATTGAAAACGTGGGACATACCTAATGGTTATTTATACCCTCCCGTACCGGGTCGTGCTGATTATATTCATGGCATTGCCGATATATTGGCATCTAGCAATAAAGGCGTTATCCCTCAAGGGAATAGCGTAAGAGGGCTGGATGTAGGCATAGGCGCTAATGCTATTTACCCCATTATTGGCAGTCAAAGCTATGGTTGGCAGTTTGTGGGAAGCGACATCGATGCGGTATCGGTAAAATCGGCGAAATCTATTGCTAACAAAAACCCAAAGCTTACCCCTTTATTGTCGGTTCGAAAGCAGTCGAATAAAGCGAAAATCTTTGAAGGTATTATTCAGCCTAACGAGCACTTCACTTTTACTATGTGTAATCCGCCGTTTCATAAATCTGCCGAAGCGGCAGCGCTGGGAAGCGAGCGCAAGGCCATTGGCCTTAAGGGAAATAAGCACAAGCGAAGTGGTAAAAAGCCTCGTGCTGATATTAACGCTCATGCCAATGCTAGTACATACGCGAAGACCTTTGCTAAAGCGAAGCCCGATACCAGTAACATAAAGCTAAACTTTGCAGGAACTGGCAACGAATTGTGGTGCGAAGGAGGCGAACTTGCCTTCATTCAGCGTATGATTATTGAAAGTGTGGCCTATAAAAACCAAGTAGATTGGTTCACCTGCTTAGTGTCAAAAAGCGAGCACTTAAAGCCCATTGAAACCAGTATAAATTACTACGGTGCAAAGAAATTTTTAAAAGTAGATATGGGGCAAGGCCACAAACAAAGCCGCTTTGTGGCGTGGACGTTTAGTGAATAAACGCATTGATTAATGGGGACAGAGTCTGAGGGATCCCCACGAATTTAATTTCATGTGCCTCTGGCCCAGGCCTAGTCTACTAAGGAGCAGTACTACTTTAGTGCGGCTCTCCATTGTTTGCAGTAAAACGTAACTGGCACGCGTTAGCGCTGATCCTAAGATAGTGGAACGATAACACGCTTTGGGTCTCAGTATTCGTTTGGAAACGACGATATTTATTTGAGACTACTAGCACGATTCCAAGAAATATAGCGGCTAGAGGAGCTATCATTGTCAGTAGTGTAAGATATTGTTTGTAAGTATTTTATTTTTCGTAGCCAAGCCGAACCTTGTGCTTTTTATATCCTTGAAGCCCCCTGTAATCTGCATAAGTTACCGATAGATAGTGACAACCTGTTCAGATAAATGACGATGAGAAGCAAGTGATGTGGCTAACAGCGACGGTACTCTCGATCCTTGGGGATGTATTTTCGAGCGTTTTGATGCTGGCGTGTTCCACTGTAGGGCCATAACCTCCCTAAACCGAGGCGATTAAAATCCTGCATCGGTAACGATAATAGGCCGACAATGTGAGGGTATTATGGCGTGTGAAGTCTTTAAAATACCTTATGTGTTGCAGCTTTCTCTTTGCGCTTGTTGCAGTGAACTAGCTTCGAATCTGCGCATGACAGCGTAAAGCGTGCCAAAAAAGAAAAGTGGTTTACGTGTTTGATTTAAAATTGAACATTTGAAAGTGATTAAAAACGATTTTAATTGTTATCATTCTCTGTCTTTACGAATAAGGATAATGGACATGGGAGAGAACTTTAGCCACTTGTTTTCTCTGAACTATCTGACTTTCATCTGTCTTTTCTACTAAGACGTCGCGTGAGTGGAACACACACTCCAACGCCGTCAGCAATTAGTGTTTCTCTTCTCATTACGAATGCGAGCCGTGCGCTGCTTAAAAAAACACCCGCAGCCCGCTTTTAATCTAAATTTTCGTGCCAATCGAACTTCGAAAAGTGTTAATCACTTCTCTGGGATTACGAGACTATAGTATTATTTCATTTTGAATTTAGTAAATCGTTTACCATAAATATTCTTTTATTAATCAGTGTTTTATTTTTATTTGTTTATATTTTATGGTTTATTTATGGTAAACGTTTACCATGCTATGTTATAAATATGTTATCCGTTGGTGGGGTGCTGTTTTTGCACTGAACATTATTTATAAATTTAAGGGTTGCTATGAAGCCATTTTTTAAACTGAGTGTAACTGCGTTCGCCATCGCTCAGTGTTTTCATGTTCCGACGTTATTTGCACAAGAGTTAGAAAATGAGAATCAAAAAGCGTCGATACCTGAAAATACAGAAGTGATTGAAGTTCGCGGTTTTGGCAGCACACTAACCCGCTCTCTTCAACACAAAAAATTAGCCGACAGTACAGTTGAGATTATCTCTACTGACGACTTGGGGCAGCTTCCGGATGTCACAATAACTGACGCGTTAGCTCGCTTGCCAGGAATTGCGGCAGATCGAGATCGTGGAAATGCGAGCCAAATTTCAATTCGAGGAATGGGGCCTCGACTTAATTTAGCCACAATGAATGGGCGCGAAATCGTTAGTGGTGAACCTAGTAGAAGTGTTCGATATGAGCAATTTCCAGCTGAGCTGATTACCTCGGTTGAGGTATTTAAAAGCCCGCTTGCAAGTAACATTGAAGGTGGAATTTCTGGATTAGTCGACATGAAATTTGTTAAGCCTCTAGATAGAGACGAGCGAGCGGTCAACGTAAGTGGACACATTATGGATTATCCTCTTGCAGACGATATTGAAACCGCTGACTCTAGAGGGTATCGGGCCAATTTTAGTTATATTGAGCCTCTCTCTGACTCCCTCGGTTTTGCATTTGGGATCGCATATCAAGATCAGCCCTCTTTGCAGAAAGATGTAACCTCATGGGAATATAACAATGACGCTTCGGCACAAGGTGACGTTGACGGGAATGGCATTACAGAATCGGTACCTTGGGGCGGACAAATCGCTACAAAAGGAGGAGAAAATGAACGTGTTGGGGCAATGACAGTGCTTCAATGGTTGCCTACCGATACTCTTGAAGTGAAATACGATTTGTTTTACTCAAAATTTGAAATCGAAGAGCGGGAGGATCAACTTTGGTTCGATGGCTGGGGTAATTGGGGAGGGCTCAATAACTGGAATATTGCTAACGCTAGTAACCCACCGCAAATTATTACGAAAGACGATGGCAGCGAACAAGTTGTAGCAGGGGGAATGTTATGGGGCGGAAGTCATACAGCGAATAATTCCACATGGTTTCAAGAGAATGAACTCATTAGCTCTGGCTTAAATATAGAGTGGTTGGGTGACAAATGGAAAGTTAATGCAGATTTTGGGTTTTCTGAGGCTTCAATAACGTCGCGCTGGGTTAATATGCAGTCGTGGTTTTGGATCCCTGAAGCGGACAGCGAAGGAATGAATTACAGCTGGGACACTACTGGAGAAAAGCTTGCTATTGATACAGCGTACGATATTGGTAACGTTGACGATTATGGGCTCAGTAGTATGCAAGTGGACAATGATCGCGAACTAAAGGATGAAATGTTTACTGCAAAAGTAGATCTTTCTAGGGAAGTTGAATGGGGGCTAGTAGAAGATGTTAGCTTTGGTATTAGGTTCAGTGATCGTGAAAAAGATAACGACGTTGTAAGCTGGGACCAATCGGTTACAGACACCTCCGCAGCCGTTGATGCGCATACCTACTCGCTAGGCAGTGCCTACGATGTGCCCGCCATTTATAGTATTCGGAATTGGCGAGAGGTTGCGAACACAGCATTTGGTGGTATCGATAACCGTTCCGACCATACTAAAGAAAATGGCGACTACCTTAACTCTTGGAATGTTGAGGAATCTAGCTTTGCAGCTTATGTGATGTTTGATCTAATAGGGACATTGGCAGGCGTTGATTACACTGGAAACGTGGGCGTGCGTTATGTCACTACTGATTCAACATCGTCTGGCTATCAAACCACTATCGATGGTGGGTTGTCGCCACTATCGGTCGACCACAGCTACAGCGAAGTGTTGCCGTCACTAAACTTGAGATTCAGTGTGACTGAGGCATCACAAATTCGTGTCGGACTAGCGCGAACTATGGCACGTGCGCCCCTTATAGAAATGCGAACGGGATATAGCTTTAGTACTGATGGTACAGTAAATACAGCCTCTGGCGGAAATCCCGAGCTAGACCCTTTTATTGCAAATCAACTCGATCTTGGTTACGAGTATTTCTTTGCTGACGATGCAGCATTGACTCTGTCACTTTTTTATAAAGACTTACAGAGCCATATCGGGACGCAAACTGAGGTAGTGAATTTTGATGGTGTTGATTACCAATTTTCTCGGCCCGTAAATGGTGAAGGCGGCTCGATTCGAGGATTTGAGGTTATGTATCAACAGGCATTCTCTATGCTGTCAGCTCCTTTTGATGGCTTAGGTATCTATACGAACTACAGCTATACCGATAGCAATGTAAACGAATTTGAGCCTGAGGCCACCCCACTTTCATTAGGTGGACTTTCAGAGAAAGTGGGAAGTCTAACACTCTGGTATTACAAAAAAGGGGTTGATGCAAAAATTTCCTACAACTATCGAAGTGCTTATACCAGTGTGGGCAGCTGGGACCCTGGCGCTATCTTTACCATTGATGATGAAGCTACCCTTGACGCTAGTATTTCTTATGAATTTACCAGTAACTTTAAGGTTATGTTGCAAGGGCAAAATCTGACTAACGAAGCCTCGCAGTCTTATTTTGATAATGACGTTTCGCGTCCTAGACAATATGCCGAGTGGGGTAGACGTTATTTATTAGGCTTTCAATACGCGATGTAAATCACTGTGTAGGTCGCCTTTTGCGACCATTTTCTCCGGCCACCTATGTGGCCGGTTTTTTGTCCGCGCTATCCACTGTCATAGTGCTTTTTATCGTCTCTTAACCTGAGGTCCATTTTGTGCAGAAATATGCATCTTTTTTGCTCTTGTTTTCTCTTTCATTGCTAATTGGGTGCTCGCCCAAGCCACAATTGACAAACGTGAGCGACGTAACGTTGCCTCAAACATCGATAGCGCACGTAGAGTCTTTTAATAAAGGTTGGATGTTTAGACGGTCGACTCGTCAAGCTGAATCCATTAATGATGATACTGTGTGGCAGAAGGTAGATTTACCTCATACGCCTAAACTAGAGCCTGAAATCGTCAACAGTCAATGGCAAGGAATAGCACGGTATCAAAAGTCCTTTAATGTCCCAAAAAGCTGGGAAAATAAAGTGGTGTTAGTTCGCTTTGAAGCAGCAATGAATGTAGCTGATATATGGGTTAATGACAAAAAGGTCGGGCACCACAAAGGGGGCTATCTTCCTTTCACATTAGACATTACCGATGTGCTCCAAAAAGGAGCGAATATGATAAGTGTGCATCTAGATAATCGAGACAACGAAATTACTGGGCCGAAGCCTTTAAAGTTACTGGATTTCAACACTTACGGTGGAATTTATCGAGGAGTAAGCTTATTGATAAAAGATAAGTTAATGATTACCGACGAGATGTTAGCTAACGAGGTTGCAGGGGGAGGTGTTTTTGTGACATACCCGACGGTAAGTAAAGCTATGTCCACAGTTAATGTTAAATCTCATATACAAAACCAATACAGCCAAGCGCAACGTGTTCGTATCGAACAAGTGTTAGTAGATAACCATCACATCGTTGCGAAAGGCGCAAGAAGCTGGGTTATCGACGGTAACACGCAAGAGTATGCATCGGTGGATTTTGATGTTATAGAACCTTCCTTATGGAGCCCCAAATCGCCTCACCTTTATCAGCTTAAAACTCGTCTTTATAGAGAGGATATACTGGTGGAGGAGCAGAGTAGAAAAATTGGGATTAGAGAGTTTAGCTTCTCTGAAAACCATGAATTGCTCATCAACGGTGAAAAAGTGTTTCTCAGGGGGGTTAACCGTCATCAGGAATATCCTCATGTTGGTTATGCCATATCGGAGCAGGCGGACTATCGAGATGCGGTAAAAATAAAATCTGCAGGTTTCGATTATGTTCGTCTATCCCATTACCCGCACTCAACTGCTTTTATGGAGGCTGCAGATGAGCTGGGCCTAGTAATTTTAGATGCCGTTCTTGGCTGGCAATACTACAATGATGAACCAGCCTTTCGACAGCACATAGTCAACAGTTGTGCTGACCTTATTCGAAGAGATAGAAACCATGCAAGCGTACTAGCATGGGAATGCTCGTTGAATGAATCTGCTATGCCACAGGATTTTGTTGCTGAACTAAATAACACAGTAAAACAAGAGTTTCCGGGCGCTTTTTCAGCTGGATGGATGAAGGGATACGATATTTATCTACAAGCGCGGCAGCATAGGCTTCAGCACTATGAAGCGCCGTCTCAGCCCTATGTAGTATCTGAATACGGAGACTGGGAATATTACGCCCAAAATGCAGGACTCAATCAAGATAGTTGGTCTGGGCTGAAAAACCAAGATCGCACTAGTAGACAACTACTAAATAGCGGTGAAAAGCGCTTACTTCAGCAAGCATTAAATATTCAAGAGGCGCATAACGATAACTTAAATGTACCGGCCTTTGCTGACGGTTATTGGGTAATGTTTGACTATAATCGAGGTTATGCGGACAACATCGAAGCTTCAGGCATCATGAGTCTGTACCGCCAGCCAAAATATAGCTATTACTTCTTTGCTAGTCAACGAGATGCAGACGAAGTAAGTGGCCGATTTCAAAGTGGGCCGATGGTGTATATCGCAAGTGAGTGGACCGCTGCTTCATCTACCAATATTCGTGTATTCAGCAACGCAGACAAAGTTGCCTTGTACTTAAATGATACGCTTATTAGTAAGCAAAGTACCAGTAAGGGAAAGTACTCTACCCACCTTCGTCACCCACCATTTGAATTTCAGGTAGACGCATTTCAAGCAGGCACTCTTCGCGCCGAAGCTTTTATAAATGGGGTCCGGGTAGCCATTCATGAAGTTACCACTCCAGATGTTCCTTATTCACTTAACCTTACCACTGATATTAGTGGCGTCGCGCCAGAGGTAGGCGTGAAAGATATCATATTTGTCTACGCTCAAGTGCTCGACAAGCATGGGAATGTGGTGCCAATCAATGGTTTACCTCTATCCGTCACTTTAAGTGGCGACATTAAACTATTAAATCAGTCCACGGTTTTAACATCAAAGGGGCAAGGTGCATTACTCATTCAAGTTGGGGACTCACTCAAAAATGCGCAAATAAGCGTGTCAGCTTCAGGTCTAAGAGATGCCATTTGGCGTTAGATTAATCATTGAGAGTTTCGGAATATTTTCATCATGAAATATAGTGAATTTTGCTTAAGTTATTTTAAAGAAAACCGTATCAACGAGGATGTTCAATGTTGTTAGCATCAATAGATATCGCTGTTGTCGTTTCTTATGTCGTAGCCTTATTAGGCTTAGCTTGGTGGGTCTCTCGGGAAAAACCGGGGCATGATAAAAATACACAAGATTATTTTTTGGCCAGTAAAAGTTTGCCGTGGTGGGCAATTGGAGCTTCTTTGGTAGCTTCGAATATCTCTGCTGAGCAAATTATTGGTATGTCGGGCTCGGGTTACGCCATTGGTTTGGCTATCGCATCCTATGAATGGATGGCGGCGATTACTTTGATAATTGTAGGTGCGTGGTTATTGCCAGTATTTCTTAAGCGTGAAATTTACACCATGCCACAATTTTTACAACAACGTTACGACAGTCGTGTTCGAGTAACGATGGCCCTGTTCTGGTTGGGGGTGTATATTTTTGTAAACCTCACCGCTGTTCTCTGGCTTGGAGCGCTAGCAATAAGCACTTTAACTAGTTTAAGTATTACGGTTAGTCTAGTCCTTTTGGCCATATTGTCTCTAGCCTATTCTTTATATGGTGGTTTGAAAGCAGTAGCTCTAACTGACATTATTCAAGTAGTGTTATTGGTGTTGGGTGGATTGTTTCTTTCTTATATTTCGCTTGAGCAATTGGGGCAGGGCAATGGCGCCTTTGCCGGTTTTGAACATCTGACACAAGCGCTACCTGAAAAATTTGATATGATCCTCACACCCGATAATCCGCACTATGCAAGCTTGCCAGGTATTTCTGTATTGCTTGGCGGGTTATGGGTTATAAATCTGTCTTATTGGGGTTTTAATCAATACATTATTCAACGTGCTTTGGCAGCAAAAAACTTAACAGAGGCGAGAAAAGGCATTGCGTTTGCAGCATTTTTAAAGCTGTTGATGCCCGTTATCGTTGTGCTACCGGGGATTGCAGCAGTACTTCTTCTTCCTCCGCTAGAGAGATCCGATCAGGCATATCCTCAGTTAATGGCGCTAATGCCTGTTGGGTTAAGAGGGCTGATCTTCGCTGCTTTATTAGCTGCGATATTATCTAGTCTTGCATCTATGACCAATAGTATATCGACTATATTTACTATGGATCTTTATGCCCCGTTGTATCCTCGAAAGTCGCAGCATCATTATGTGAAAATAGGACGCTCAACAAGCGTTAGTGCAATTGTTATAGCGCTATTCACGGCTAGGCCTTTATTGGGTAACGCGGAACAAGCTTTCCAATACATTCAAGAGTTTACAGGTTTTTTTACACCTGGCATTGTTGTGCTGTTCTTACTTGGCCTATTTTGGAAAAAAGCAACTGCAAATGGCGCATTATCGGCCGCGATAAGTTCTGCTGTACTCTCGCTTTTAGCTAAACTTTGGCTCCCGCATGTGCCATTCATGGACCGTGTAGGTTACGTATTTATTGTGTGTTTAACGATCGCGGTTGTTGTGTCGTTAGTTCAGGGCGAAGGCCGAGACCATCCTGGGGCCGTTAAATTAAACGATATCGAATTCAATGCGGCAAAGAGTTATAAATTGAGTGCTGCAGTTATCTCTCTCATCCTTATTTGTTTCTACGCAACGTGGTGGTAAAAATGAAAAAACAACAACGTTTAGTGTTGGTCGGTATTTGTTTATCTATTTTTAGTTTGATGAGTTCGAAGGTTGGGGCCACCGACCGAAGCGCGTCAGTGGTAAATGGTGAATTACAATGGAGCAATGGTGAATCAGTCCACCTTTTTGGGGTGAATTATAGTCTTCCATTCGCCTTTGGCTACCGTGCGGCTAAACAGCTTGGTATCGATCACAAAGCGGCCATCGATATGGATGTAGATCATATTGCTAGGCTAAAGCTAGATGCTTATCGTGTGCATGTGTGGGATAGGTTAATAAGTGATAAACAAGGTAACATAATAAATAACGAGCATTTGGCATTATTTGATTATTTGATGATGCGCTTGGCTGAAGAAAACATTACCGCCATAATCACACCGGTTGCATGGTGGGGGTCTGGCTACCCCGCTCCCGACCCCCTCGAGCCTGGTTTTTCAGCAGACTATTCTAAAGCACAAATGAATCAGGAACCTAGTGCAATAGCTGCTACAAAAAATTATTTGAAACAGTTGCTTACACACAAAAATCGTTATACGGGGCAGCAGTTGTTTAACGATCCCAATATTATCGCTTTTGAACTTTTTAATGAGCCAAAACACACAGCCTCAGCTAGTGAAAGTATTCGCTATGTTGAATCTTTACTCAGCACGGTACGCACCTTAGGAGGTGATAAACCACTATTTTACAATATTAGTGAACAAGGGAATGATCAAGAGTATGCCAAGGCGCTATGTAAAAGTTCGGTAGATGGTATTGCTTACCAGTGGTATCCCACTGGCTTAGTTAAAAATAGTACTCTAAATGGGAATATGCTGCCTGCGGTCTCGCACTATACTAATCCTTTTTCGTCCATTACAGAGTGCGATAACAAAGCGAAAATGATATATGAATTTGACGCCGCTGACATCACTCAAAGTGTAATGTATCCGGCCATGGCGCGAAGTTTTCGTGAAGCTGGCTTTCAGTGGGCTACGCAGTTCGCTTACGACCCTGCGGTTATTGCTCATACCAACGCAGAATACAATACACACTACTTAAATTTGCTTTATACACCAGAAAAAGCCATTAGCATGTTAATTGCCGGAGAAGTTTTCAGACAATTACCTCTTAATTATCAGTCTCGAGAGTATCCAGCAAGCAATGTGTTTGGTGATACACAATTAGATTATCAACAAAATGCGAGTATTTTCAATGATGAAACCCAATATTATTATACTCGCACGACGACTATACCAGTAAAAAAGCCAACTACGCTCGAACATATTGCGGGCGTTGGCAGTTCAAGCTTAGTTAGCTACGCGGGCACAGGAGCTTACTTCCTAGATAAAATTGAGAACGGAATTTGGCGCCTTGAGGTATATCCAGATGTACTTGCGTTATCGGACCCACATCAGTCTTCTAGTCTTCGACGAGAAGTAGCACGATTGTATGTAAATACACATAAAATGTCAGTTAATGTGAACAATTTAGGGGAGCAATTTTTTGTGACTCAAGTCGACGAAATGTCGTTAGGTAACCAGAAAAAGAAAAGGCAGCGAGCAAGCAATCACACTTTTGAGGTGGGGCCGGGTGTCTATTTACTGACGAAAAAAGAAGAAGGGTCAGTTGGCAATGTCGATAAACGCTATCTTTTGCCAAGTATACACGTGCGTGAATTGGCGTTGGTGCACCAACCACAACGCCAACGAAACGTCTCAGATAAGATAACTTTTGAAGTGACGCTAGCGGGTAATAGTGCTAATGATAAGGTGTCGCTGGCTATCAGGTACCAAGGTCATCGGGATTTTACATTGCTTCCCATGCAGAAAACCGATAGTGCTCAGCATTATAGCGTATCACTACCCAAGGAAAATTCATGGCAACAACCGGGTGTTCTTGAATACGGATTTGTTGTGACACAAAAAGATCAAACATTCACTTGGCCAGGTAATAAAAAGGGACATCCTAATGATTGGGATTTTGTGGCCAATACATATTACTCTACACTATTAACGCCATCAGGTAGCCCCATCAATTTATTGAATACGGGCGAAGATCGCCAAGCAATATTTACTCCTAAGTACCCAAAGGCATGGCCAGCGTCTTCTGCAATAGAAGATGGCGCCACGATCACGCTAAGTTACTTTGATGAGGATAAAAGCACCCCAGGTGCATTGCTGCGCACTACGCTGGCGAACAACAATCAGCTCAAAGGACGGGATTTGGCTGGCTACAATGGACTCGTGATACGTGTACGTTCGTTAAGCGGCAACGACAGAGTAAAAATCGGATTAATTGCGCAAGACGGTTTGGCATGGGGCACCGATTTTCCGGTTAAACCAGAATGGCAAACACTAGTTATACCTATAAAACAGCTGTTACCTACTCCAGTATTGATGGCAAATGCATATCCCACTTTTATGCCATTCACGGTTGGGCCGTACAACATGCAGAATGACATAAACCTTAACGCGCTAAATGGATTGCAATTGATGATGGGAGAGCGTTTGTCAAATAAGGCGACGGAAAGGGGAATAGAGCTATTGGATGTTACGCTAGTGCAGTTATAGGAGATTAAGTAGCAGAACGGGCATGTATTTAAGTCTGTCTCATGACGTACTTTAGTGCTGGCGTTATACTGGCGCCAGCACTTTGGCGATTGAATATAGGGGAACCGTTCTACTTTGACTTATACCATAACGCTGGGAAAACAGAAATTGGCACTAGGTGCTGGTTTTTTTTCTATGACCTTTGCCAGTAATGCTGTTGTTGTGCTTGCTATCCCATTTTATCAAATGACCATGGGCGTAGACCCCTTTTTGCTAAGTTTAGCTATGGCACTTCCAATAGGGCTTGGAATTATAGCCTCACCATTTATTGGGCATTTAAGCGACCAAAGTACAAGTCGCTTTGGTCGCAGAAAGCCCTTTATCGCCGCAGGAGCTTTTGTTAGTGCCATAAGTTTTGGGGCTATGTGGATGGTTCCGCAGAGTTGGTCAAGTGACGCTCAAATAGTGTATTTTAGTGTGACTTACTTACTGTTTTATTTTGCTTCGTTGTTAGTTGCTATTCCTACCACTAGCTTAAGCTATGAAGTGAGCAAAGATCCGACACATAGAATGTCGATTATGGTAATTAATACTTATTTTATTAAAGCTGCATCTTTGCTTTATCAGTGGCTTTACCCTGTAGCGGGGCTGGCTTCTTTTAGCTCGATATTGGTGGGAATCAAATGGGTGGGGTGGAGTGTTGCTATTGTTCTAATTGGCGCGATGGCCTTGCTGCCCACGCTAGTATGTAAGGAATCTACGAAGATAGCCGCCCGCGTTTCTGATGTATCATTTTCAGTAACATGGCGGCTATTAATAGCCAATCGAGCATTGCGTTGGTTAATGGGAATTTGTTTGCTGCAACTTGGTGGCAGCGTATTTGCTGCCAGTATGGATTATTACTTGCTGGTGTACTATGTGTACGATGGAGATATAGCACAGGGTGCGGTATGGAAGGGCATACTGTCGACTGCATATGCGGTTGTTGGCTTTGCTAGTGTCCCTTTTGTAAGTCTAATTTCGCGTAAAATAGGTAAAGAAAAAAGCTTACAAATATTGTTGCTGATGAGTATTTTTGGCGGAGTCTTAAAATGGTTTCTTTTTGTACCCGGAATAGGTTGGTGGATTATTTTAGATGCCATACTCTGCAGTAGTGTTTGGACCGCGTTAACTACGATTATCCCTGTGTTGAATGCGCAGCTAAGTGACGAACATAAATCTAGTCACAGACGGCCTGCGGCTGGTATGTTTGCTGCCGCTTTCAGTTCAGTAGCTGCGCTTGCTGGTATTCTCGCTTTGGTCACCTCTGGTATCGTGCTTAATACCATTGGCTTTGATGCAAACAACGGCGCCCAGCAAACAGATTTTACCTTGCATGCTATGCGGCTAATTCTCTCGTTAGGGACCTGTATTTTTGGCATGCTATCGTTGCTATGTTTATTGAATTATAGAAGTACTAAAAATGATTAAGTTCAATGATTTATGTTTACTTTGGATGAGTGAATTTAATGGTAACTATTAAGGATGTAGCCCGAGTGGCTGGTGTTTCTACGGCCACAGTATCTAGGGTGATACACGATGGTGGGCATGTGGGAGCTGCGTGTAAGGCTCGTGTCAAAAAAGTGATAGATGAGCTTGGCTACCGGCCCAATACCAATGCGCAGGCATTAGTAAAAAGAACGACCTATACATTGGGTGTGGTTACACCAAAATTATCAATGTCGTTTTTTGGTACGTTAGCTAGTGGGGTTGAAGACTCAGCCAGAGAAAAAGGCTATAAACTCTTAATGTCTAACTCTTTGTATAAAACAGAATCTGAACTTGATGCAATTAACTCACTCAGAAATCACGATTGTCAGGGCATTATTCTTCATAGTGAATACTCAGATGAGGAAACGTTAATCAAATTGGCTAAGGATGTTCCGGGTTTAGTGTTAATTAATCGGTATATCCCTTCATTGGCGAATCGGTGTGTGTGGTTAGATAACGAAAGCGGTGCTAAAAAGGCCACTGAATATTTACTTGCATACGGACATCGTCAATTCGCAGTGGTTACCAGTATCTACCAGAATCGGGATCCTAGCACGCGGTTAGAGAGTGTTAAAAACACATTAGAAAGCTATGGTTTAACCCTTCCCAAAAAAGCGGTCGCGGAATCTACGGCGAACATTGACGGGGGCGAATTGGCGATAAAAGAACTTCTTGCTAAAGGGGTAAAATTTACTGCAGTTGTTGCTTACAATGATTTGATGGCGATTGGTGCTATTCACGCTTTATTTGATGCTGGTTTACGCGTACCAGAAGATGTTTCTGTCATTGGTTTTGATGATTTACCTGCAGCACGCTCGTGTCGGCCAAGACTAACGACCATGCATTACCCTATAGAGGAGATGGCTGCATACGCCGCAAAGCTTGCCATCTCATTGAGCGATCCCGCTAATTCACCTGGAAGCAAAACTCATTTATTTATCCCTGAGTTAGTAGAAAGAGACTCAGTCTCCCAGATGGGAGGAACGAATAAATAACGTTGATTGTTATGGCGTAAACATTAGCAAAAATTTAGCTCCCCAATTGAGAGGCGAGTATTAAGTATAAAATGGGTCCTCACGCATTATTTAGAACCGATGTATGCTCAATACACATTCCGTGTGGGAGCAGCACAACTGCTATCGTTATGGGTACTTAGCTCTAAAGTGTCTTGTTTCATCATCCTAGTATGGCGCAGTGGCAGTGTGCAGGATCTATTGACCATGTACGCCAGAGCATTCAGCGCGTATACCCTTTATCGGTTATTGTCGAAATCAGAAGGGAACATGATAAATTTTACTTTGTCGTTCATCTGCTTGCGTACAATCGATTATTAATGAGGTCTCTGGCGCGTTTTTAACTTCCTTTTCTAGGTGGTAATTTCACCCCTGAGTTCGCATTGCTTTATAGTTTTCGGATTCGTTTAATTTCAGCTGCATCTATACCAAGGGACTCCAAAAACTTTTGCTGCCATTTCAGTATCTCGATCTTATTACCCATTTCGTGGATGTGATGCTTCAAAAAATGGTACTGAGATTGTACTTCCTTTCGGTGTAGTAAATTCAGAATTTGCGCTACCGGCATTCCGGAAGAACGGTAAGCTAAAATTGTGCATGGTCGTTCCTCCTCGCTTATTCCATACCATCAGTAACTGTTAGCTGTGCGGGTTTGGGCAAAAGAAGGCCTTCGCGCTCGTAATAGAGTAGCGTTGCTCGTGAGATACTATATTTTCTAGCGAGTTGAGTTACTGTAAGCATATATTTTTACCTGAACTTACTATCCGAAGCGCTATCTTCATTTGCAGTTAATAGCCCGTTGTCAGATGAACCTTTTAGCCTTGTTAAAGGTTAGGAAAGCAATGAAAATAAAGTTTGCGATAGAAAGGTTGGTGAGGAAGCATTCGTGTTGATTAAAGATGATGTAGAGCTAAAAGCTTCTATAACCGAGCTTTTAGGCGCATTGTAAGTCGTTCATAAAAACATGCGCTGCACGGTTTATTTCTCAAGTCGGAAAAAGTAACCCATTATATTTTAAGGAGAGCTCAATTGTTTATCAAACTGGTTCGAAATCTCGTACTTCTTAGCTCAACATTGCTCTTTTGTTCTATTTCTACTGCTGATTCTAAAATAGAGCGAAAAATGTATAACCCGTGGGAGGCAGAAATTGGTTACTCCCAAGTTGTTATTGCAGGTAACAACGTTTACTTATCTGGTATCGCAAGTGATAAAGCTACGCTGGAAGAGCAAGTTAGAGAAATCTATACCCTTATACAAAATACCCTTAAAGATAATAACCTAGGCATGGAAAGTATCGTAAAACAGGTAATTTATACCACTGATATTGAAGCGTTCAAAAAGCTGGGCAAGGTGCGAAAAGAAAAATTTAGAGAGGGCCAGTATCCAAGCTCTACGCTAGTAGAGGTACAAAGGCTATATAGCCCAAACCACCTGGTTGAGATAGAGGTGGTTGCATTTAAAGAGTTGACGTATCAGGGGATTAATTTAGTCATTGATTGAATTGTGAGAATGTAACAAAAAAGAATGGTACGGCTCTACAAAGCAACTTAACACCTCAAATGGAGTAGCGATATGAAACGGATATTCATTGTTCTGATACTGATGTTTACCCAACACGTTAATGCTGACGCTGTAAGAGAAATAGAAGAAAGAGACGTTTTCTCTAAAGTGTTAAACGAGCAGCTTTCGCTGTTTATTCAGCTTCCCCTTTATTACCACAAGAATGCTGACTATGCCTATCCAGTGCTGTATCTATTAGATGCGCCTGTAGGTATCACATTGAATTCCGGTATTCTCGACCCCTTAATTGGTTACAATAATGCGCCTCAAATGATTATTGTTGGGGTGTCTACAAATGATAGAGACAGAGATTTTACCCCCACCAACGACCGCAAATATGCAGAAAATAGTGGTGGCGCAGGTGCATATCTGAAATTTATTGAAGCGGAAGTTATTCCCTACGTAGATGCTAATTTTAGAACCGAAGATTACAGAATATTTTCTGGGCACTCTTTCGGCGGCCTGCTAGTGGCCCACGCATTTTATTCAGCACCAGACCTTTTTGACGCCTATTTTGCATTTAGTCCTAGTTTGTTTTGGGATGAGAAGTTAGTGGCTAAATCCCTAGTATCATTCACCGCTAAACAACAAAGTAATCACAGTGTGCTTTACCTGAATATTGGGAATGAAGGGAATGCGGAAGTTAAATCTCCAGAGGGTAAAGCAATGCTAGAAGGTATTAAGTTTATTGATAGCGCCTTAAGCCAACACACACCTAAAGGTCTTCGCTATAAAAGTGATTACTTTTCACAAGAGCCCCACCAAGTAACCCAAATTATTGGTACCTATCACGCTTTTAGGCACCTCTACCCATCATGGGATGTGCCTTATGAAGCTTATTTATCTGGATACAATGCAGTTGCTGCTCACTTTGCATCATTAAGCGACATGTATGGTTATCATATGGAGGCTAAAGACTGGCAACTATCTGATGCAGCGCTATACGAACTGCACGAGCGTAATAACCCTAATGAAGCCATCAAATATTTACACGCGCTGTTAGAACAACACCCTGGAGATATTGAATATATGGCTACGCTCGCATTGGCCTATGAAAAGAGTGGCGCCCTGCCAGAAGCTTTAAATACGCTTAATGAAATAAACGGGCTGATAGGTGAAGAAGACGAAATGTACACCGACATCGCTGTAAGAATTAGCAGAATTTCTAAGTTACTGAGTGCAAGTTAAAAAGATAAGAGCTGCAGTGGAGAAGCATTATTTGTCGGCATGTTGGCAGCCTACAAGTGGAAGAATAGATTCTTACTTTCGGAATTAGAGCCATAAATAGTAGAGGCAGAGTATATTAGTAACCAGTAAAGTACTCTGCCCCCATTTCGATTTACTCGCCCACTATATCTGTGGTTTCCAGCGCTACATCAATACTATTCGCTACCCCAGGGTAAGCTGATGATAAAGTGCTTCCATTTTCATTGGTTAAATCGCGGATATTTTTCTGAACGGTAATGATAGAAAATAAGCTAAGTATAAATGCCATACCGTAAAATCCTTTTTCACTTAGAAACATGTCGGCATTAAAAAGACCTATACCCAGCAGGGCAACTGCACTAAAAAAAGCTGCCCAACACATACCAACGAAAACAGTGGTAGTTGGTAGGCCTTCTTGTTTATCTCTTACCGTCTTTTGTAAGGTTACAGCTGAAAACATGGCTAAAATGAATATAGCTAAATAATAGCCTTTTCATTAAGTAGAATGTTGGCGTTCCTCAATCACAAGCTTGTCGCAATAAGTCTCTAGCTTGTAGGTGGTCTACCGCAAAACGGCTTACTGAAGATATTCTGATTTTACAAGCAATTACACGGAAGGTTAGTTTCCAAAAAATACTGAAGCAAATATACGAACATTAATTGTATTAGTAAATACTAAAGCTCGAATCTGCCTAATAGTGTTTGATGCAGCCTCTAGGGGGTGGTACCTAAGGGCTAGTACCTAGAGAGTAATAAATAGAAACTAAAAAATAGAGAATAATAAATTTTGCCATTTCGCAGTAACGCTTTCATTAATAGATGTAAATCTTTAGTAAATAGAATTCGCTCAACATTTTTCAGTATAATATTTGAACATGACTGTGTACTAAGGAGCGTGAAATGAAGCATTTAACTTTGTGTGTTTTGTTATTAAGTAGCGGTTTATTTAGCCATCATGTGTTTGCGTGTTCATTTAATTGTGTAACCGCAGAGCGATCGGGGAATACGTTAACCGTGACAGGGTATAACGCCGACGGGGAGGCGATATATGTTGAAACCGTATCACTTGAAGAAACACTAAGTCCTAACATCACGGAGCTTCCAGCAACTGAGAACCCCGTCACTGCAGTGCCTACTGGCACTGATATATCAACGACCACCACGTCTTTGGCGGATGGAGGAAGTGTGTTAACCACTGTGAGTACTTTTACCACTATCAAGAGTTTTGTGATTGTTACTAGTACTGAGGTTTATGATTTAAATGGGGAGTTGACGTTTGTTGATACAGACACAAAAACATACGAAAGATTTAAAATAGAAGAACAAATAACCGAACGTAAAAAGGGCATCATTTGATGCCCTTTAGTATTTATACCGGTTTTCCTATCTACTAAAGCTAAAGCTAAAGCTAAAGCTAAAGCTAAAGCTAAAGCTAAAGCTAAAGCTAAAGCTAAAGCTAAAGCTAAAGCTAAAGCTAAAGCTAAAGCTAAAGACTAAAAGCGATAAGTAGCCGATACGCCAACAGTTCTAGGATCGACAACTGCGGCATAACCGCTAGGATAACGTGTGCTAACAGGCTCTTGCGAAACTAATGCGGTTTCATCGAACGCGTTATCTAAATACGCAGTAAGCAGCCAGTTGTCAGAGGTATAGTTAGCGGTGAAGCGGGCTATTGTATAATCGCCGGCAACCCGTTCTGCGGTATTGGTGAAGTCGCCAAAGTATTCGCCAATGTAACGAACAGAGCCGCCAACGCTGATGGCATCTGTCACCCAATATTTGGCACCTACATTAGCGTTAAAGCTTGGGGCTGAGTTTAATTCATTGCCCTGCGCATCGGTGTAATCCGCACCGGCATCCTTAATCTCTGATTGAAGAAACCCCATTCCAGCGTTCACTTCTATGCTATCTGTTACGTTGGCATGTACTTCTAACTCAGCGCCGTATGTCGCCACACTTGGCATATTGGTAATGAAGCGTGTAGAGCTTAGTGCTTGAAAGCCATCGTAGTCGTTGTAGAAAATGTTGGCACTAACAAAACCCGCGCCATTTTCAAACTGTGTGCGGCTGCTTAGCTCGAACGTATTTACCTTCTCTTCTTCATAGTAATAGTACTCTTGCGCGGTAAAGTTCAGCGCACCGCCGCCTGCGTTGTATCCTTTACGCGCACTAAACGCTAACGTGGTTTGTGGTGTAAATGCATATTGAATAACGAATTTCGGCAAAAATATGTTGGTATCATCATCCAGTTCAGAATCTATGGGTTCATAAACAAAATGTCTGAACTGACTCTCACGTTCTACCCGTACACCGGCAATAATGTTAAGTTTGTCAGAAAGCGCAAACGTGGTTTCACCATACACTGCGATAGATTCGCTTTCATCGCTACCGTAGTAGGGGTAAGCGCCTGTGCTTAAAATATCTTGCTCACGCTCGAAATAATACAAACCAACAAAACCATCAATGTTGTTACTCGGTAAGGCAAAGTTAATTTTTGCATCTACCGTTACATTGGTTTCATCAAAAATTAGGGTTTGCTCAGCATCGTCAGAGGCTTCGTAAGAATCAAAGCCCCACTTGTAATCCATGAATGAAATGAGCAGGTCTAAAGATACATTGTCAGAAATCACGTACTGGGTATTCAACGCAGTTGTCGAAGATTCTGTGCTGATATCGCGATAATAAATACGGTTGTATTCTTCCAAATTCTCTAGCGCATAATAAACGCGGCCAGTATCGCCTTCTTCATTATTGTAGGTATGAGACAGCGTGAAAGATAAATCATCAGATGGTGTCCAAAGTAATTTACCACGTACGCGCTGGGTTTCAATTTTATCAATATCATAGTCTGGTGGGTTAGATTCATAACCCTCACCATCGGTAATAGTATCGGCATTCAAGTTTTGAACGCTCAAACGAAACGCGAGTTCATCTTCAATAAGCGGCCCTGAAATTACTCCTGCAGTATCTATGTATTGGTCGTTATTTCTATAACCTACACGCGCTGCACCTTCCCATTCTTGGCTAGGATCGTTAGTTTTAATATAGACTGCGCCACCAATGCTGTTGCGCCCATTACTGGTAGATTGCGGGCCGCGGTATACTTCAATTTGTTGTAAATCCCACATGCCAGAGTCGCCGGTTAAATCAGCCACAAAAGGTTGTGATACACCATCAATTAACGTCATCACCCGGCCATTTGCGCCGCCAGATATAGAATTAAATCCACCCGCTGCACCATTGCCTGACACACCTCGAATATCAGGTAAAGAGCCTGTTTGAACCACGACATTTGCAATATCAGATATGGCATCAGACACCGATTTATATTGGGTGTTATTAATAGCCTCTTCATTAAAAACGGAAATCGATGTAGTTGAGTCTTTTAATGAGCGATTCGCTTTTTCACCAATAACCACAATCTTTTCAATATCAGTAATATCTCTATCTGGGGTTTGTATCTCTTGTGCATGCACGCCGCTTATGGCAGAGGAAATGGCGAGTGCTAGCAAAGATGTACTTGGTAACAGCCTTGTTGATAGCCGTGTGGATTTTCTATTTGATACGTTTTCTGTTGAGCAGAAAGTCATAGTAATTTTCCTTTAAGTCAGTGTAAATGAGTAATGTGGCAACCTTCAAAGGTGCTCTTATTCTTAAGGTCTTGGTGCAAAAGTGCGGTTTACAGTGGGTAAGTTGCGCCAACGGCTAGCGCAAAGACCTACAAGGTGAAAATACTCATCTCATTTGCAATTTTCCTAAGTATCTTGTTATCTGGTTAAGCCCACACCGAGTCGATAGGAATAGCCGAACGGCGGTTTTGTAAATGACGGGCGGTAAATAGAAGTGTGAGCAATATGATTGCTGACACTAAGCAAACCCCAATATCAATGCTTGCAGATAAACTACTGCTGCTGAAATAAAGGGTAATGCCAATAGTGGCAAGGAGCAGCAAGCTCGATAGGTAGAGTGAATCGATAGCGGCTTTTATTGGCGTCACAACGAAGCTGTAAAGTACAGGCGTGAAAAAACCGATGTAATAAGCGATAAGCTGATAAGTACGAATATTGGGGTTATCGGTTGAGAACACTTTCGCTGCTAGCAATGACAATACAATACCTACAACCGCACCGGCACACACGCCAATGGTAAGCCGTGCCATAATACGAACTGAGCGTCTTTGCTCTGCCGGAGCTTTATTCTGAATTTGTTTTTTGCGCCTGGATTCAACCCAAACCACATTGCCCGTTAGAAATAACAGTGCGCCGCTTAAGCCCATAGCAAAGTAAACCCAGTGAATAAACGCGCCACCAAATCCGCCAAAGTGCAGGGTAAAGAAACTATTCACGACCTTGCCCGGCACACCAGAAATAGACGGTAGCATCGCGGTATAACCTGAAGAGGCAGTGTAGGGATCGGTAACCCAGAAAGCGTAATCGGGCCCACGTATTATTTCTCCTACTAACTCTCCACCTACTAGCACCCTTGCACGGGGAGTCCCTAGGCCTGCAAAGCGAAGCTCTGCAATCTCGAATTCGGGTTCAATATCGGTAATTTCTTTGGTGAGCTGGGCAATTGAAATTAGATTATCAACGCCTCGGTCCATCTCGGTAGGAGCGGGGCGGTTAAACATAGGGCTGTCTTTATAAACCCATTGTTGCATGCTGCCATATAGAATGTCGTGGTAAGCAAAGACCACGGTAGTGATGGCAATAATAATATGAAAAGGCAAAGCGGTAATGCCCAGAATATTATGAAAATCGACCCAAAATCTTTTTCCGTTCTTCTTTTTCCGTAAGCTAAATAAATCTTTAAACCATGTGGGTAGGAAAATGATTAAACCTGACACTATGGCCACAAAGTACAAAATCGATACAAATCCCATCACGAAAATGCCTAACGCATCATGATCATCGCCGCCAGGAATACCCGCGGTACGGTGTATATGATCGAGAAAATCGCCAATAGCTGAAATATGAGTTTGTTTGCTTACCAATTCCCCTGAGCTATCTAATGAAGCATGCCAAAAGGTGTGTGTATGTGTGGCTTCGTCTTCAATAGTCCAAGTAACTGGGGCATGGTTTGGCTGGGCAGAAGGAAGATAAACCGTCATCTCTCTGCTAGCGTCGGGGTGAGTCTGTAAAACGGTTTTAATTAGGCTGTCATATTGGTTTAGTTCAATAGCTGGTAGCGCATTTTTTTCGTGCATAGCCCATACGTTTAGTGGCGCCTTGAACATGGTTAACGCACCGGCCACAAAGCAAATGAATAACAGTAAGCCTGAAATAATGCCGGTCCAAATGTGTACTTGCTGATAACTTTTATAATTCTGTAATTTCATTAGTGTTACCCCAGAACCTGTAAAACGGTAAATTCAAACAGTGTAATAAGCGTCAGCAGAGCCAACGGAAGCCAAGGTTTTTTAGCAAAAAAGATAAGGCTTAACGGGGTTAACCAAAAAGGGACTATCAGCCACATTAAAAATTGGCTCTTCACATCAAGAGGTGTGTGAGAAAGAAAAAGAAAACTAATTAAACTGCTAGTGAATAGTGCAAAGGGAAAACTAATTAATGTTGCACCAGTAGTTTTTAACCACCAGTGCGCCTTAAAGGTAGTGTAACTTTCATCTCTAGTGAGCCCTGTACCGCGAGAGCGTCCAGATTTAAGAGGCGCGGTGTAACGGGTAAAGAAAGGAATGGTTCCCAACAGCAGCATACACAGCGTAATAACGGTATAGATGGCGGCAGGTAATGAAAACGTGAAGCTGAATATTGCCGTGCTTAAGATCAATAGCGCCAAGGCAATTAACAGTGTGGTATTAAATGATAGTGGCCTTTTCTTAAACCATTGTTGGTTCGGACAGCCTGCGTAAAACACTAGATTAGCCAGCAAACAGCCTAGCGTCCCCATGAGAATTGCAGCATTCACCTTTGTTGCTCCTTGCAAATACATTTTTATTTACAAAATTTGCATTAAGTGGTGCTAAGGCAAGATAACCTCAATAATCGCGACGCTTTGTTTTCTAGTTACTTTGCAACCCGAAATAAGTATATCTGGTCTTGTTTTGGTATCTAGATATCCAACTTTTTTGTAGGTTAGTTGACTCGATTTTCAAAAATTTCAAACAGCAGGTGGCATATGGAAAATGTAAAGGTAGCTTTGGTAACAGGTGGCGCGAAAGGCATTGGCGCAAGTATTGTTGAAAAGTTAGCGGCAAATAATTTTGCCGTGGTGATTAATTATGTCAGTAGTAGCGATGCGGCAAACGAACTTGCTGATAAAATCAAAAGTAAAGGTGGGCAAGCGATTGCGGTGCAAGCTGATGTGTCGAAACCCACTCAGGCAGAAAGCTTGTTTGAAGCAGCGTTACAGGCATTTGGTAAGGTAGACGTACTGGTGAACAATGCGGGCGTGATGGCGCTTTCAACACTTAACGAAACGAGCGATGACGATTTTAATGAACAATTCGACGTTAATATGAAAGGGGTATTCAACATGCTTCGCTTAGCCTCGAAACATCTTCATCAAGGTGGCAGTATTATTAATTTATCCACCAGTGTAGTGGGGCTGAAATTAGAGCGTTACGGCGTTTATGCTGCTACAAAATCTGCGGTTGAAACCATGTCGGCTATTTTGTCGAAAGAGCTTAGAGGTAAGGATATCGCGGTAAATTGTGTAGCGCCGGGGCCTACTGAAACTGATTTGTTTACCGAGGGAAAATCCCAAGAACTCATCGATAAGCTTGCCAATATGAGCCCCATGGAAAGGCTAGGGCAGCCAGAAGATATTGCCAATGTAGTTAACTTTTTAGCCAGTGACGAAGGGCATTGGGTTAATGGGCAAGTGTTACGGGCAAATGGTGGAATTATTTAACATATCGCGATAAATATTTTAATGAAAGTAAAGTTCCTAAAACGCAATTGAAAATGATTATCATTTGAGTTAAAGTGCGGCCAAATTTTATCCGTTTATACTTTAGTGGAATATAAAAAATGTCGCGCAGCACTACCTCACTTGGAATTTTTCTTTCTGGCTTATCTGGGTTCGTTTCTCTTGGACTTAGTTCTACTAATGTTTACGCTCAATCTGCTATACCCCCACAAGCTGCAGTTCTTGCAGAGTCTAATGGACAGGCTCAAGAGGGTGAACCTGACACGGTAGAGCGTGTTGAAGTAAAAGGGCGGGCGCAGCAGTTTTATTTAGATACTAAAACCAAAATTGGTACTAAAACTGATGCCGATCTCATCGATATTCCCATGTCAGCACAAGTACTTAGTGCGCAGCTTATTGCTGACCAGGCTGCTCGTGATATTACCGACTTGTATCGCTCTATCGCTGGCGTCAGCGAGTACAGCTATTCCGGCGTGTCATTTCGCGGCTTTCGAGACGAAGACAACGTATTTTATGATGGTGTAAGGGGCGACCCTTACTCAGGCTTTAGTGTGCCTGACTTATTCAATGTCGCCAGAGTAGAAGTACTGAAAGGTCCTGCGGCAGCGTTATACGGCGGTGGTGAACCTGGAGGCATGATTAATTACGTCACCAAAAAACCTACCTTTACCGAAAATAAAGAAATAACCCTAACAGGTGGTAACTATGACCTTCGCGGTATTTCAGGTGAAGCGACAGGTGGGCTAACAGAAGATGTAGCCTATCGAATTGGTGGCTTTTATGAAGTCCAAGATAGCTTTAGAAATAACGCAGATATGGAAAATATCGAACTTGCTGGCGGCTTACTTTACGATGTTAGCGACAACACTCGATTAACCACTACCTTCGATTACATAGTACAAAACCTAGGTGGTCATCGACTTCGCGGCGTACCGGTAGATGATGAAGGTAATTTCCTTGTTGATTTAACCTATAACGCGAATGAAGAAAGTGACTTTCAAGATATGGAAGCATTTGTTTTTCAAACCCAGTTAGCACATACCTTTAGCGACGCATTAAAAGTTAATTCTACCCTTCGCTATTTAACGAATGAGCGAGATCAGGCTTATCACGAGTCCCGCAGTTGGGTTGATGTTAACGGTGACGGCGAAGCCAATATTGATGACGAGACCATTCAACGTGAATATCGAGACCAATACCGCGCTAACGATGAAGTCAGCTTAACCACCGACTTTGTTTACGATTTCAACGCAGCTGGTGTGGAGCATCAGTTCCTGTTTGGTGGCGATTGGCACTATATGGACACAGAGTACGATTACTTACGTGCTCGGTATGAAGCTGACGGCGTGGCCAACTTAAATATCTTCACCTTAAATTATGGCGAAACCGACCCTAGTACCTATAACCTGACCGACTTAGATAGAGACGGCATACGTCGTAATCGTCAGGGGTTGTACATTCAGGATATGATGCACCTGACAGATAATATTATTGTAATGGCTGGCGCACGCTTCGATAGGTTTGACGAGCGAGACAAAGAAACTGGCACCGAATACGACGATTCAGATGTAACGTATCGTGCCGGTATTACTTACAAACCTTTTAAAGCGATGTCGATGTACGCCAACTATTCCGAAAGCTTCAATCCTGTTGATGCTACTGACCAAGCTGATGCCAATGTTACCGCACTAGAGCCGGTTAGCGGTGATGCCATTGAGTTCGGTGTGAAAAACGAATGGTTGAACGGCAGCATTATGACCACATTCGCCGTGTACCACATAAGTAAAGAAAACTTAGTGTATAGCAACCCAGACTATATTGAAGGCGTGAATGACGATACCGAGTCAGCACTTATCAATTTTGGTGTAGTAGAAAGTGACGGTGCTGAATTTACCTTGGTAGGCGATATAAGCAATACCATCAGCGTAACTGCAAATTACGCGTACAATGATACTATTGTGGTTGACGGTAGCTCAAGTAACACTTTTGGTGCGGGCGATAGATTTGTAAATGCACCTCGTCATCAAGCCGGTTTGTGGACAAGATATGCCATCGACAGTATCGACTCATCGATTGCTTTTGGAGTGAATTATGTGAGCGAGCAAATAAGTGCAGATGCACAAAAGGTGAAGCCTTTCACTGTATTTGATGCAAGCTGGACAACGCGATGGGACGCGGTTTTACTTAGCGTAAACGTGAACAACCTGTTTGATAAAGAATATGCAGTAAGCGGATTTAGCGAAAGAAATGGCCACTTTCCAGGGCAACCCCGCGAAATTATCGCTCAGCTTCAATATAACTTTTAATAAGTGCTAAGCAAGTCTACATGGATTGCAATTCACAGTTGGGTGGGCGTTAAGCTTTCCATCCTGCTGTGCTTTATTGTAGCTACCGGTACGCTTTCTGTGGTGTCACACGAAATTGATTGGTTAGCTAACCCTGCAAAACGGGTTGCCCCATCAACCGTAAGTGATATGAATTTGCAGGCGGTTTATGTACAAGCTCTTAATGAAACTGCGAAATTAGCCACCCCTGTACGAAAAATAGAATCTATCCACGCGCCTCTTCACCCTTGGTTCAGTGCAGAAGTTATCTATCGAGATAAGGATAGCTTGCGGCATCGCTTGTTTTTTCATCCCACAACCGGTGAATATTTAGGTGACGGACGCTGGTTAAATTGGCAGCGTTTTTTTCGTGTAACCCACCGGCATCTAATGTTACCGCTAACCCTTGGTATTACCATTGTAAGTGCCTTTTCTATTGCTATATTAGCCCTACTGATATCTAGCTTATATATTTATAGGCACTGGTGGAAGGGCTTCTTTCGCAAGCCTCGTTGGCGGCACAGACAAACCCGTTGGGGCGACTTACATCGAATCGTGGGTGTTTGGAGCTTGTGGTTTTTGCTTGTGATAGGGCTTACCGGCAGCTGGTATTTAGCTGAGCGTTGGGGCGCAGCCGCTCCTAGTACAGACAAAGGTTACGCTGTAACCGATGACGCGATAAATGAACCTGTAATGCCAACGCAAACCTCGCTTAACACTATGCTGCATATTGCTCGCGTGCAATTCCCAGCCCTTAGTATCAAAGAAGTGCGCTTTCCTAACAAAGCGGGTGGGGTAGTGGCGTTTCAAGGGCAAGCTAGTGCAATACTGGTACGAAACCGAGCGAACACTATTCAATTTGACCCCGTTTCTGCTGAAGCCGTTTTTAAGCAAGATGGTAGTGATTTCTCGTTACATACCCGTGTTTCAGAAGCAGCCGACCCGTTGCATTTTGGCGTGTGGGGGGAAGTGCAAGGAAATACGGCTAAGTTATTGAGTAAGCTTCTGTATTTTGTATTTGGTGTTTTTCTTACTGGCCTTTGTATAACTGGCACTTACCTGTACGGATTGCGAGTAGGGCGAAAAGGCAAAAGTATTTCTTCTAAAAGCTCACCGATGAAAAATGCCCGGCTAACAGTCAAATCACTACCCAATACTCCGTTTCGGACCTGGCAAGCCGCTTTACAAAAGGTGGGGTGGGTAGCGTGGTTCTTTACTTCTGCTGTTATTACTTGCTTGGGCTATGGAGCCTATATCTATCTACCTTTTGGCGGTTAGTAAAGACTTTCTTCTCTATTTTTATCAATACAGATATTAGCTTATCTTAAAAATAATTATCTGAATGTGAATGTTTATCATTTGTGTTTGTGGTAGCATCGCGTTTTTTGAAAGCTACTGTCAGTTTTGTGTAAAGGGAAAATAAAGATGCAACTTAGTCGCACATCAGTAAAAGTTCGTTTAGGCCTCAAGTTAGGCAAAAGTTTGGGTCTAGGCTTGGGTCTGAGCGTTGGGGGCATTGCATTATCGAATGCGGCTTACGCAGAAGAAACAATGACAAGCGAAAGCGAAGTAGAAGTAATCAAGGTAAAAGGTACCTATTTTAACGACTATAAAGTAGGTGATGCTTCCGGTGCTATGCGTGCTAATGTCTCATTGCTTGAAACCTCTCAAGCAGTAACAGTAATCCCAGAAACTATTATTGATGAGCAGCTTGCCACCACGCTAGGGGAAGTACTCAATAACGATGCAAGTTTGTCACCGGGTTCTAAACAACGAAACCGTGAAGTATTCAGCTCTCGTGGCTTTGAATTAAGCTCTTCTACCGGCTATTTACGTGACGGACATCAACATTGGTCTCACTATCAACAGCCAATCGAAACGCTTTCAAGAGTAGAGGTTATTAAAGGGCCTTCAAGTATTCTATATGGTCAGTCTGCACCAGGTGGGCTTATTAATATGGTAACCAAGCAACCTACGGCATCTCGTTTATTGGAAGTTAGCGCAGACACCGACCAATATGGTTCTACACGATTTATGCTAGATGCTGGTGGCGAGATTACCGAAGACACAGGCTATCGCGCGGTATTGGTAAAGCAGGATGTTAATTTCGATCGCGAATATCAAAATGGCGAAACAAGAGAGCGTGATCGTTTCCTAGGTTCATTGGTGCTTGAACATAAAATTAACGACAGCTTAATAGTGAATGCTTATTACGATCGCACTAACGATAAAGCAGGTTTAGATACCGGCGCATGGTTAGATGAAGATGCTAACGTAATAAGTAATAGAAATACCATTAACGACTTCTCGTGGGCGTTCACTGATATCCATGTTGAAAACAAAGGGGTTAAATTAACCTATTTCATGAATCCAGAGTGGCAAGTGAAGGTGGGTTACAACGAGCAATCGTTTGAAAGACAGCGTTTTGAATCATCGCCTCGACTTCCTTCAGATTACGAAATTGGTAACAGCTATACCTCTAACCCATACGATCGTTCAGATGATTGGCAATTTAAAACCGCGTTTATCGATTTTAATGGTGAAGTTTCGTTTGGTGGTATCGAGCACAATATCCTTATTGGCGGAAACTCACTGGATTATTATTATGGCCAGCTTATCGAAAGAGGGGATTCAATCTCCTACACCGTAGGGCAACCAGAGCCTGCTAAACCAGATTTAAACTTCAATAATGATGAAACCTTAAGTACCACTGAATACGATTATTACGGTGTGTATTTCCAAGATTTGATGACGTTTAACGATCAATGGCAAGTTGCCATTGGTGGTCGCTTCGATAAGCAGAGTCGTGAAGGCGCTGACAACGAATCTTTACTGCCAAAAGTTGGGGTGTTGTATCACCCAGCAGAGAACAGCACGATTTATGTGAACTATTCAGAAGGGTTTGAGCCTCAATCAAGTGAAACCATTGAAGACGAACTTGATCAAAACTTTGGTATGGAATTAGATGCAACAACGTCGAAGCAAATTGAGTTGGGCGCGAAATGGGAAGTATCAGAACGTCTATTGTTGAATGGTGCACTATTTAATATAGAAAAAACGGGAACCCTTATTTCAGAGCAGTTATTGAACGACCCACTTTACACCACGGTTACCACCCAATCAGGTAAGCAAACTCACAGAGGCCTAGAACTTGCTGCACAAGGTGCGGTAAGCGATAAATGGTTTGTGATGACATCTATGATGTATTTAGATGCTGAGTATGAAAAAGATGAAAACTTTGAAGGTAACACGCCAGTTGATGCGCCTAAGTGGTCTGCCTCATTATGGAGCCGCTACGAAGTTACTGAGAAATTAGCATTAAATGCGGGTATCTTTTATCAGGGCGAGCGCTATGCTGACAACGCCAATACCGTACTAAAAGATGCTTACAGCCGTGTTGATATCGGTGCGACATACCGTACTGATATTATGGGTAAACAAGTTGATGTAAGGTTAAATGTAGAAAACATATTTGATACCAATTACCTTGTTGGTGGCGGTATTAACAACGTGACTATTGGTGACGGTGCGACTGCTCGCATAGAATTCAAAACGTCTCTGTAATAGCGTTTTAAGTGGTAAAAAAAGCACTGCTGAAAGCACCGAAACAAAGAACACCGTAATAATTAACACCGCCTTAGCTTATTCAAGCTAAGGCGGTGTTTTATTTACCTACTATCTATCGCACTATTTGAGCAACTAACCACACTAAACACCTTCGCATCATGACTTACTGACTACATTATATTAAGTTCGTTAAGCACACGCTTGTTTATCAATATTGTCATCAGTCGGCTCAGCGCTCGAGTTTCCACCTATTAAGTGACCAGAATTTAGAGAATTCACGAGATCATGTGGTGCATCTACACACAAATAGACTTCGCTAGGGCGTTCACAAAAAGTACCCATCAGCGTGAACCAATAAACGGGAGTTGAAAAGGTAAGCTTGATATTCGCCGTACCGCGACCTATTTTTAATTGTTCTTTGTCGCATTTCCACTCGCCTGCTTCACAAGCTTTAAGGTGCGATAAGGGAATAAAAAGCAGATTGAAAAAGGTGGCATTCACAATGAGGTGATTATTGTGACAATAAACAGAAAAGCGCCTGCTAATTCGATGACTCGCCGTGACACTAATAATGCAATAGAAAATGACCGACGCGACAATAATGGCGGCAATTTCACTCCATAAAATTAATAAAGAATAAGACACCCACGTCACAGCAATTAAGCCTAACAGTACTAAAGCGAAGTGCCATCGTTTGGCGCTGAGTAAGGATAAATTGGTCAAAGTGGCAGTATGGTTTCTTGTAAACTTAGGAATAGCGTAATACCAGCTTGCCGGTTCACTAGCCATAATTAACGTGACTTCTCTTTTCTTATCGTCTGCGTCAATGTTGTCAATTAACGCATTAATTCGTGGGTCACCTTTCAGCTTTCTCGATTTCCACAACATGGAAACCACGTGATAAATAACCACAAACTCAATAATAAGCAGTATGGCAATAACGGGGTAGCGCACCCAGCTTAAAAATTCAAAGTAACTAGCAAGAGTGTCGGGCATGGAATAACGGGCCACCACGCTGGCAATACTGAACGGAATAATAATCTTCCATTTTTTCTGCTCACCGATTTTAATTACACAAAACCAAAAAACAGCGGGGAGTATTACAAAGTAGGCAATCAGGAAGCCAGCAGAAAGTATCTGGTCGAATGAAGAGCTAATGGTTTCTGGTAATAAGGTGAAGCCTAAAACGTAAGTAGCAACGGCGAATAATAAGTAAAGTAGCCTAAAGCGAATGGCCTTGCGCATGAAACATCCTTGTAAAATTTATAACTCAATGATTTTTGGTTTTATCTTTATCTTCAAAAAGGTAAGTTATATTGCGCGATAAGGCAATTTTTAGTGGCTTTGGCGATTAAACCTTTTTTAGGAGCTTCGCCCTAATGGTGCCGACTATGGTATGCACTACTTATCAATTTGAACTAATTGTCGGCTTTACGACAGTGTGAAGTGCTTTTTCTCGATAATCTCTCCCCAATATAAGAAAAAGTTTACAGGTAGCTAAATGAAAACGCTTGAGCAGCATTTAAGTGAGTACGCTAAATACCATAGAGATCAGCGTAATATCTTTACCCATTACATTGGTATTCCCCTTATTGTTTTTGCGTTTTTAAGCTTGTTAAGCCGCCCGGCTTTTGAAGTTACAGCGCCAATTGTAGGTGCATTATTGCTAAGCCCTGCGTTGCTCGTGTGGGTAATAGGTAATGTATTTTACTTAAAGTTAGATGTGAAACTTGGCTTAACTATGGTGGTGTTAACAGGGGCTTTGCTTTACATCGCACAGCCTTTAGCGCAGAGCGCAACATGGTTATGGCTATCTGCTTCAATCGGTATTTTTGTTGGCGGCTGGATTTTACAATTTGTTGGGCATCATTTTGAAGGCAAAAAACCAGCCTTCGTAGACGATATTATGGGCTTGGCTATTGGGCCGTTGTTTGTGGTTGCAGAACTTGGCTTCGAATTGGGTTTGCGAGGAGAACTTCAAGCGAAAATTGAAGAAACTTCAGGTGCAGTGCATTAGTTAAAACGCCCAACTGGTACACAATGAAGCACGCTTCGTTAGTTAACGAAAATATTGAAACAGCGCGAGCAGAAAATGGCACCTTTTCGGTGCCATTTTAGTTTTTTGTTTAGCCACGCATTTTTGATAGCGTTTCTTTGCGAAGTTGTAGCTTCGATTCTGCAAACGCTTTCGCAGGCAACATTTTAAGTTTTTCAGCATAGCCCATTGCGGTAGCAAGTACTTGATCTTGAGGCACTGCTGCATCCAAATAGCCCACTTTTACTGCTTCCTTCCCTTGATATACACGCGAAAAGAGCAACGCTTCGGTTAAAGATGTAGGGGCTAAACGTGATTTCGCCAGTTCCATACCAAACGCAGGTAAAACCATGCCGATAGCGGTTTCTGTTAAGCCATATTTAGTTTCACCATCTTTACCTATACGTAAGTCAGCGGCCATCAAAAATATTGCCCCTAGTGCGATACTATGGCCTTCAGCGGCAACAATAAGGGGTTTAGGATAGCTGTACAGCCGTATAATTAAGTCGGCACCTGCTTGGACTAATTTTACTTGTTCGGTTTTATCTTCAGCTTTCATAACGGAAAGGTCGAAGCCGCCGCAAAACTTATCGGCACCGCCGTACATTACTACTGCATCAGCTTTTTGCTCAGCTTCATCTAATGCGTTATTTAACGCATCAATAAGGGTAAAGCCCACTGCGTTTACTTTCCCGTCATCAAAGGTAATAAGTGCTACCTTGTTTTCAATTTTTAATTCGAAAGCCATCACTGCCTCTTTATTGTTAATACTATTGGGGGAGTGTGTTTTTAGTGACGCTAAGAAGCAAGTTTTTTTAAATAATGAAGGGTATTGGCGTTCGCTTATAATTGAGTTTTTGGCAGATTGTGGGATAGAGCCCGTGATCTATATTCACCCTATCAAAAGAATGCATTTCTCCGTGCATGGAAACAGGTACGCTGACAATTTATCAATTCAGGCGTACACTCCTTTTTTAGCTTATTTCTAATTACTTACGTTAACCATACTATGCTTCCAAAATTAAAAATTCTTATCATTGAAGATTCACAAGAATTGTTAGAGCAATTGTCTGACAGTATTCGCTCCACCATCGAACTGTTCGACAGACCGGATATCGAAATGAGCGTTGTCGAGGCAATTTCAGTATCACGCGCCCTTGATGTGGTAAGAAACGACGGCGAAATACAGGCTGTGGTATTTAGCTGGGATACCACGGTTTTACTTGATGAAGTGAGTATGAGCACAAGTTTTAATCAGGCTAAGAAGAAAGAAAAACCAAAGCTAGAAAACAATGCAGTAGTGATTAGTGCTATTAAAGCGATCCGCAGAGAGTTGCCTGTTTATGTATTGGGCGACGCTATAAAGGGTTTAGATATTGTGAATCAGGCCAGTGGCATGGAGTCGTTTTTCTATCGCAATGATATTATTTCCGATCCGGAATCTATTTTGGGTTACATCATCAACGATTTTGATGACAGAAACGAAACGCCGTTTTGGACCGCTTATAAAGACTATGTGGTAGAAGCGAATGATTCTTGGCATACGCCAGGTCACAGCGGTGGGGCAAGCTTTAGAAACTCTCCCTACATCAGTGATTTCTACCGCTTCTTTGGGCGAAATGTATTTGTGAGTGATTTATCAGTAAGTGTTGACTCCCTCGGTTCACTTTCAGATGGTACTCACGCTATTGGCAGGGCTCAGGCGAATGTCGCCAATACCTTTGAAGTTAGGCAGTCTTATTTCGTGACTAATGGTTCATCAACCTCAAACAAAATTATTCTGCAAACCTTACTGCGAGAAGGCGATAAAGTCATCGCTGACAGAAATTGCCATAAGTCGGTGCACTACGGCATTGTGCAAGCCCGCGCTATGCCCGTGTATTTAGACAGCGTGTTCAACCCAGACTACGGTATATTTTCACCGCCTCGTTTGTCGCAGTTAAAAGAAGTTATTGAAGCGAATACTGACGCCAAGCTGATTGTGCTGACGGGATGTACCTACGATGGCCTGCTTACTGATTTGAAACAAGTGGTGGCACTAGGGCACAAATACGGTATTAAGGTGTTTATTGATGAAGCGTGGTTTGCCTATTCTTTATTTCATCCTCAGTTTAGAGAGTATTCCGCTATTGAAGCCGGTGCTGATTACGTTACCCATTCAGCACATAAAGTAGTCTCGGCGTTCTCTCAAGCCTCGTTTATTCACGTTAACGACCCTGACTTCGACCGTGATTTCTTTAAAGAGATTTACAGCATTCACACCAGTACATCACCAAAATATCAGCTAATGGCATCCCTTGATGTGTGTCGACAGCAGTTAGAAATGGAAGGCTACAAAATTCTTAACGAATTACTGGCTAACGTGGAAGAGTTGAAACAGCAGGTAGCGCGCTTTAGTCGAATTCGTATTTTAGAGAAAGCCGACTTTGCACGTGTATTCCCCCATTTTGAACAAGACAATATGGGCCACGACCCGCTTAAAATTCTTATCGATATTTCGGCTCTTGAATATTCGAATCAAGAAATTCATCGATTTTTGATGGACGAAGTGGGGTTAGAAATAGAGAAGTTTACTCATAGCACTATTCTAGTATTGCTAACATTAGGCGGCATGCGTTCTAAAATTGTCAGACTATATAACGCCCTTAAGAAGCTAGATGAAGGCAAGGTTTCCCTGAATAAAAGTAAAAGCCGAAGTGCTATGCCTGCCACCATACCACCTATTAATTTAGTGGCTTTACCCTCAAAAGCGTTTTTCGGGAAGCGGGAGTCTATACCTTGGCAGGAAAGTGCGGGGCGCATTGCCGCTGGGTTGGTGACACCTTACCCCCCGGGCATTCCACTGCTTATTCCTGGGCAATTAATAGAGGATGATCACATTAACTATTTGCGGTCTTTGTCTAATCAGAAACTCACCATACAAGGGCTTTACGATGGTGAGCTCTATGTTAAATGTCCTGATTAATGAGTGTAAGTAATTGTTAGTAATAACAAATGATTATACTGTGGTTGAGTTTAGGGTTTTTGAATTATTACTTAAGATAAAGTGCATTTAAGCGTTGACTAATCGCCATATTATTTCTATGTTGGTAATTAAAGTGATTAGCCAATGCGCTAGGCAGCAGTATGGAAGATGTTCATTTGAGGGATACAAGCGGCGAATTTACCGAAGTGTTAAACGCTTGGGTAATCAATAACGATTTAAAAAGTGCCAATCAGCTTCGTAGTATTGTCTACTATCATTTAAAAGGCATGGTGAAAAAGCAAATTAGCAAAAAAGCGGAGTCTGACAATGGGCTTAGCCTGCTCGACAAGCTTCCTAATACCACCTCCCTCCTTCACGATGTCATTATCAAACTGACTGCTCCTGATGAAATCTTTGAAAACAGGCAGCAGTTTTATGCTTCTCTCGCGGTGTTTGTGCGCTGGATGTTGCAAGATGAAATTAAAAAGCGCTCTGCGAAAAAACGCACTAACGATTTAGAAGACGTGGTACAGATAACCGACGCTTCTATCGACTCAGGTTTATATCTTAGTTTCGACAATGCGTTATCTTCACTCGAAAATGTATCTAAGCGTTGTTACCAAATAGCGCTTCTTCACTATTATCTAGGGCAAAATGTAGGGGAAATAACCTCTCAACTCAATTTAAGCGAGTCAACGGTTTACAACGAATTGTCGGCGGCAAAAGCTTACCTTAGGGTTCAGTGCGAAGCCGCATAGTTCACCCCGCCTTAATGTTGTTCAGTTAAACCATAAGAGCTATTCATGAAGTTTGAAAATGCCTTACTCTTTTTTCAGCACCTTATTGGGTTGGATGAAGCTAAAATGCGCGAAAATTTGTCGCAGTTATGTCCCAAAGAAGCCCCAATATTTGCTGAAACCTTGGCATTGATCGATGCACATTATGCGAATCAACAACGAAGTGGCTTCACACAGTTAGTGGGGGCTCAAGCCGATTTACTATGTGATGATAATCACGCGAAATCCTTAGAAGGTAAACAAGTCGGCCCTTATCTGCTGAAGCAAAAGCTTGGCGAAGGCGGAATGGGCGCGGTGTATTTAGGTCAGCGAAATGATGGGTTGATAGAACAAAAAGTCGCCGTTAAGTTTGTTTTCGCATCAATTGCAGATTTAGCGGGTGATAACTTTATACAAAAAGAAGCGCAGCATTTAGCCAATTTAAACCACCCTAACATCGCGAAAATTTATACCGTCGATGTCACTGAAGAAGACGTACCTTATTTGGTGATGGAATACATTGATGGTGCTCCATTGTCTGAAGCAACGTTATCAAATAGACAGAATTTATCGCACACTACTCACGCCTACCTTTCAATATTAATGAAACTTTGTAGTGCGCTGTTTGAAGCACATCAGTGCGGTATTATTCACGCTGACATTAAACCGTCGAATATTATTGTAGATGAACACAACCAACCAAAGTTACTCGATTTTGGTATTTCACACTCGTTAAGCCATCCAGATAACCAACAACTAACCGCCGTCAGCAACGATTATGCTAGTCCACAACAACAAAGTGGCAACCAGGCAAAAGTTACCGATGACATATATGCGCTGGGTAAAGTAATGGCGTTTATGTTTCAGCACCATATGCTCAATACTGAATTTGAGGCAGTAATTGAAAAAGCCACATCTGCCGACCCAAGGGATCGCTTTCAAAGTGCTGAGCAATTTAACGATGCACTTGAATGTTTATTCGCTAATAGGCCACTTAAGTGGTTCAAAAGTAGCAAGTCTTATTATTACAAAAAATGGTTTCAACGTTCGCCCACTACTGCAATATCTGCCGTCATTATCCCTTGTGTGCTAGCGATAGGGGCTGCTGCGCTATTCATGCAAAATAAGTCGCTAATTCAAGAATCGAGGAAAACACAGCAGACGCTTTCCTTTTACGACGAGTTATTTTTAGCGCACTCACCACAATCAGAAGGCGGCGGCGCATTGAGTGCCGCTGACTTTATTAATCATGGTGTTGATATCGCATTTTCGACCTCATTGAGTGATAGTGAAACCCGTGCATCAATTGTTGCCACCTTATCTCAAACGCTATTGAACTTAGGATATATAGAGAAAGCAAAGTACGTTATTGAGCGGTTGGATACAGATGGTGCCAGCGGTGCATTGATGCAGGCAAAAATAGCCTATTACCGTGGTGATTTGAGCAGCGCCACCCACTGGCTTACGAAATATAATAACGATTTACCAAGTACGTTTGAAAGCGAATTCCTTAACGCTAAGGTCGACTACGCTGGCACACAAAGGCCGCAAGTGCTAGATACTCTGGCGCGTCTTCTGAATAATTTCGACAAACAAATGTTGCCGGAAGACAAGTTTAGATTGCAAAAATTTCAGTGGGAAGTTTTGCTTAAACATGCACCAGCCAAGTTACTTGATAGGGTTGAGCAGCCCTTACCAGCAGATATGCCGGCTCACCAAAAAGCATGGTTTGAAGGTATGAAATCATTAGTGCTAGCCAAAGCCGGCGAGAGGAATGGTGCCGCATCACGAATGAAATCATCGTTGGCGTTGGGTGGGCAAGCCTATAATGCAACCAATCCAGAGCTCGCGCAATTATATGGATATCTATTAGAAACCGCGTCGCTAATAGATGACCCTCTTTTGGTAGAGTTTTTATTAAGTAAGCAGCAAAGTATTTACCTTGCACTTGCTCCCTTATTTGAGGAGCAATTAATAAAAGTTTATGAGCAGCAACACAACTATTATGCCTACGGTAAAATGTATGCTCAAAGTGTGTCTTTTATTGAATCTGCGGTTGCGTTGTGCGCGCAACGCCCCCGGTGTTCTCGGTTAAAGGTGAAACAAGCGATAGCCTTGTATCTTGTCAATGATTTCACAAGCGCGCTATCGGTTATCAAGTCAGCGGAAATAAAAACATTGAGAAATAATGACGGCGTATCCGACGAGAATTCAACAGCCTCTCTTTCATTTTTCTCGTCGTTAGTGGCAGTGAATAGTGAGATAGGTTTGGGATTATCAGTGAAGCAAGCCGATATTTATGCATTGGCGGAAAAAGACACCTTGGGCGAGTATACCGCTTATATTATTCATACTGCTCTACGCGCCGGCTTTACTGATTTAGCGATTGAATATGGGCTCACTCATACTCAGAACGATGATATTGAAAGACATTTAGCACTGGCCTCGGCGTATGCGGTTAAAGGAGAAGCCCTAAAAGCGGAAGAAATGTTAGCAACGTCAACTTCGCTTCCCATACGCAAAGAGTATGCTGAAACGCTTGCCAGTATATTGTCCCCAAAGGTGTTAATAACACCTGATTTCAAGACTCTCGATATGATGGTGTTAGAGGGGCAAAATCGCTTAGTGAGTAATCGAAGAGTTGCTGGGGTAACCGCGCCAACCCACGGGGATAGCCTTAAAATGGGTACGCCTTTTACCTTTAAGTGGAATAAAGATGCCCTTAAAGGCGAAAGCATTTCTTTGTATATCAATCATAAACTAAATTTTGAAGCCAAAGCGTTTGATTCATTTGAAAACATACAAGGCTTGCGCTGGCAGATGTTTGCTAAGCAGGTGCCTAATACGGGCGAAGTAGAGATAGATCCTTTCTTTCTTATGGCAAATGGCGGGCAGGGCTTTAAGGTAATGATGGTATCCGATCAAGGCTATTGGTCACTCAGTGATGGCGCATTTGGTGTACTAAATGGCACTGCGATAGATAACGGCATTACCCATACCATCAATCCTCGTTTACTCGTTGATGCTGTAAGTAAACCTGAAGCTTCTGAGGTTTATAATGTGGGCGAGCGTAATACTATTGAATGGGACAATGCCGCGTTAAAAGGTGATGCCGTAGGGATATATGTACTTCACGACAACCCTATTAATATTGGCAACGGACGCAATGCGCAGATCACTACTGTGTTGAAACGACGTTGGTATTTAGTGACAAGTAGGACACCCAACTCGGGAGAGTATGGGTTAGATCCAGCGCAATTTAATGGTCAGGGAAATGCCTATAAAATACTTATCATCAGTGACTCAGGGTATTGGGCTGTGTCCGATGAGCGATTTACAGTGGTTAATCCTCATTAAGATCATCGATAAACACCTAAGAGTAAGCTTGCTTTTAAGCCTAGCGAAGGCGCAGCGACAACTGGTTAACGGTATGCCGCAAAGGCCTTTGCATTATCGTTTTGGGTAAAAATTACGGGGCTCACACCTTCATATTTTTTGAACAAGGTAGAGAAGGTTTTGTGTTCATAGAAACCGAGCTTATCGGCTATGGTGGAAGGCCTTTCACCCACTAAGAGCAACTTCCTAGCTTCTGCAATACGCAACGTATCTATGCAAGCCTTAGGCGATTTACCGTAGTGTTTCTGGCATAAACGCCTAAGGGTCGACACGTCCATATTCAGGGCGTTGGCCATATCACTTACCCGTATATCACATATGTCGTGGCTTACCGCTCTTCTATCTATTTCACAGTTAAGCTGCTGTTCAAATTTCACCATGAACCGTATTTTTCGTTCTGCCCCATTAACCTCACACGACTTCATTGCCCTTCACCTTGTCGAAATTCGCTGTGGGGCTATTGTGTTTTTGTTCCACTTGTTGGGGTAGAAAGAAAATGCGCAGGTATTTTCCAAAAAAATTAGAATTTTTTTTGTGTTTACTATTCACGTCATGTTTTTGGTTTTGCCTGGCTTCGATTTATCAGGCTTTAGTTGCGAGCGTTCAAGTTGCGCGATTTAAGGAAGGAAAGGTGGGGGCGATCAGGATTATGCTTTTTTAGTTTAATGTTTAACCAATAAAAAGTATAAGGAAGTGTTTCATGTTTATCAGAGCAAATTATAAGAAAAGCATTATTGCTGCATCACTGGTATTAGCCTTGTCGGGTTGTAACGACGATGACAAAGAAGATGTTATTGTTAACGAAGAAGAAGCAGTTAATGAAGAGGTGGTTAATAGTCTTCCCGTCGCCCAAGCCGGCGAGGATGCCACCGTTGACGAAAATACGCAGGTAACACTTACCGGTAGTGGTGTAGATGATGATGGTACTATTGTATCTTACCGCTGGGTACAAACCGAAGGCGTAGAGGTCACGTTAACAAATGCAGACCAAGCTTCTGCTGAATTTACGGCTCCAGATGTGAAACCTTCCGAAATACTCACGTTCGAACTTAACGTTACTGATGATGCTGGGGCAACTGCCACAGATAGTGTGTCTGTTACCGTTACTCACATCAACGCATCACCGATAATCACAATCTCAGCCCAGGAAGTGGAAGAAAAAGAGGCGCACTCTATCGCCGCTGTAGCTGAAGACGACGGTGAAATTACCAACTATTTGTGGGTGCAAACGGGGGGCGCAGATGTTGAGCTAAGTGGCACAACGACCTCAACGCTCTCTTTTACCGCGCCTTCTGTAGACAGCGATGAAACGTTATCGTTTGCCCTTACCGTAGAAGATGATGAAGGTGAGACGACTACCGAAACGGTTAGCGTTAATGTACTTCAGAAAAGTGAATCGTTAACCCTAGTAGGGCTAGTGACTGATTCGCCTATTAGTGATGCAAACCTTGTGATTAATGTAGGCGATGAGCAACAAGAAGTGACGGCTGGTAGCGATGGAAGTTATTCCGTTACATTGAATGTAGATGATGATGCAACGGATAAAATGGTGTCTATTGTAGCCAGTGGCGTAGGGTCGCAAACGCAAGCGAAACTTATGTCAGTGCTAGGTTCGTTTGAAGCGCTCAATGAAGCCTCTAACGGTGACGGCGAGGTGATCAAAGATGATTTTTTCGGCGTGAATGTGACCAACGTTACCACTGCAAACGCCGGCTTAATGCAGCGAGAAAACCTCGGCGATCCCATCGTTGATGACGCAACGTTAGCGGCATTGAATCTTCGGGTTTCACAGCAAGAGAAGTTCGCGTTAGCAACCGCGATAAAAGTGGCGATAGACAAAGCGGGCGACGATGCTAGTTTAGCGTTGCCTGACGGTATAGCTGACACGTTAGCACTAGTCCAAAACCCAGAAGCTTCCGCTGCCTATATCGAGACTGTTGAAAATACCGAAGCGTATGAGTCAGCCTACGAAGAAATTATAGCAGACCCAGAGTTAGTAGAGAGTGACTTAGACGCATCGGCTACTACCTATTTCCTGCTTGATTACTATAACCCACTCATTTCAGATCCAGGTAAAAAGCTCACCTTAACCAGTGACACGACAGCAACTTACAGTACTTATTTAGGCACGTTTGAAGCTGAGAAATTTAGTGATGACAATGAAATAACATTAGAGTTTGAATATGGAGAGTATCATTTTACTCAAAATGAATATCTAAACTTTGATGGGATTATTCAGCAAGTTGAAGTTGAATATGCTTACCATGAAATGACATTTTTGCCGCTAAATGAGCAAGATGGGGTGGTGACATTTGAAATGAAGCTGCTCTACTCAAAGTATTACCTCAATGGTGAATTGGAAGATATTCACAATATTCTTGGCGACCCTACGCAAGTTACTGCGATTGCGTTAAATAATGCTATTGAAATTACCATTGATAGTGCCGATAACAAAGCGCTATCACTGCCTATCACCTCTTCGCTATTTGATACTGATGACAGTAATTTATTTACCTACAATTGGGCCTCAGACACGTTCGAATTCAACCAAGACGGAACGGGTAGTACACGTGTTGTAGATAATGATTTTACATGGATGAAGCAACCTTACGCGTTGAACCCTGACATTAACGAACTCGTCATTACATTTGATGATGGAACAACACTGTCTTATGTACAACTAACCGACTCAAGCGACAATAACCTTTATGCAGTTAGCGGGATCTCCTCAGATGGGCAGAATGAGTCATTTAAGGTCGACGCAGGCGGTGCGGTAACCGCAGAAGATAAGTTCGACGTAGCGTCAGTGCCAGGTATATACACCTACGCCTTTGATGGCGATAGTCTCAATGAATTTTGGTGGGAGCTTTGGCCAAACGGAAAGGCGTACACCATTGAAGTTGCTGATAATAACGGCGACGGTAACATTACCACGGAAGAAATTTTGGTAATGTATGGGAATTGGTCCGTGGAAGCGAATGGAGAATTACAAATAAATCGCTACCGTTCAACCGATTATAGTTGGCCCGGTTGTTTTAATGAATCAGCCGATTGCTATTTGTACAACAGTCGTACATGGTCGATATTTGCTCAAGTTGGCGATGCTTACCATATTACTAATCTGCACGAGTTCGACTTCAGTCAGCAAGATGGAAGAGGCGGCTTCGATGGCATAGTCGACTACTTTGTTCAGGATAATCGCCGCGTGTCGAAACAGGCGAATCGTCCTGTAACCGCAACGCTGCCTGAGCACCCACATTTACCCGCGCTGCCGCCTCAAGCGTTTGTCAATTTAGTGACGCCCTCAGACTACTTAGGTACAACGTTATATGGTGTCGAGCAAAACGGGTTGTACACAGTAGACGATGCATCGATAGCGTTGAGCCTAGAAGCAGATGATACTTATGTTCGTACCTTCGAAGGATTGCCGCAGGGCAGTGAAAGTGGGAGCTATCTAGTTGCCGCAGACAACAGTATTCTATTACAAGCAAGTGATGTTGCAGCGCCCAACGGGCTTCAAGCATTTCTGTTGTCTTCTGATGGCGTCACGATAGGCGCGCATTTAGGCGCGCCAGTACCGTTTTTCGGAACTCAGCAAGCGGCTGATGATTATGAAACGGTGTTAAGAGAAGGCACATCTGTTGCGTCGTTTGATTCGTTGAAAGATAAGAGCTTAGTATTGGTAGATACTTCGCAAAGCGGTGAATGGAACACCACTTATCTACAGTTTGACGGCAGCAATGTGGTTATTTACACCGATAGCACTTACTCAGAAGTAAACGACAGCTTCGGCTATGTATTAAACGATGATGGGAGCATAGATATTGATGGTAGAGTGTATCTTGCTTTGAGTACTACTGGGTTCTCGGTTTTCGTCTCTGATGAAGGTGAGGGCGATTATATCGACTTCAACTACCTCTTTGATGATACGACAGTAGCGGCTCAGTTCGTTGAAAATGCTAATAATTTGAGAGCGACCGCAGAACAGTTGGGCGATGATTGATTGCTTAATCAAAGCCGATAAATGAAAGGGCCTAATGGCCCTTTTTTATTAAAAATGGTTAAAACTGCTCGATAACTAAGCCGAAGATCAGTATTTTACTTTCTCTCCTGTTAGTAAGCTTTCCTTGCTAGACAACACTAGCGAATTAATTGAATACCTAAAAAGGAAAGCAAGGATATGAAACAACTTACTGAATTAGAGTTAAATCAAGTGGCTGGTGGCTATGAATGGGAGCAAATCGGCGTTGGAATTGCTATGGTAGGGCTTGGAATTGCAATAGTATCTACCGCTGGATTAGCAACCGTTCCTATTGCCTTAGCGGGTGCAGCAACGATTGGCGAAATTGGATTAGGAGCAGCAGGTATAGGCCTAGCCGGTATGGGGGGCTTCGCCGCGGGTGGAGGCATCAGTGGCGGTTCAAGCAGCTCTAGCAGTACAAAAATGCCAGAATCTGAAACCGAAGACGAATAGAGTCAACTATGTATAAAGTCATTATAAGTGGAAATAATATTGATACGGTATCTGCACTAAAAGTGCTGCGTACATTGGTTGATTTACCGCTGTCAAAAGTGATTCAAATGGCTAAAGCCATTAGCTCAACTGAGCGCTTTACCTTAGTAAGTGGTGTAGATGAAGCGTATGCACAGCAGTTAGCGCTTGAACTTAACAATGTTCAGGTCGATGCTAAAGTCGAGCCTTGCGATACTGAAGAGCGGGTAGTAAGAATTCCGCTGGCACAGCATCGAAAGAAATGGCGTTTATTTGGTTTGCTTAAATGACTCCCTAACGGTCAGTAATAAAAACTGACCGTATTCCCCCATATAAGCAATGGAGGAAATGCTACTGGGAGTTAGGTATTAGAATCAAAAGGCACCAAAGCCAGTGCAACCGCTTCTGCAACGCGAATTCCATCAATACCTGCAGACCAAATACCACCGGCATAACCCGCACCTTCACCGGCAGGGTACAAGCCTTCAATATTCACGCTTTCGTATTGCTTATCACGTTTAATACACACAGGCGATGACGTGCGGGTTTCAACCCCTGTAAGCATGCCGTCAGCTTTAGCAAAGCCTTTAATTTGACGATTGAATGCGGGAATGGCTTCGCGGATAGATTCGATAACAAAATCAGGAACAACCTTGCTTAAATCAGTCAGGGTAATGCCTGGGGTATAGGAAGGTTTTACCTCGCCTAATTCTTCACTTGGTTTGCCGGCTAAAAAGTCGCCAATAAGCTGAGCCGGAGCATGATAATTCTCACCGCCCACTTTATATGCCAGTTCTTCCAATTTGCGCTGAAGATCTATACCTGCCAAGGGGTGTTCGGGGTAATCTTTTTCTGGCGTAATACCTACCACAATAGCACTGTTGGCATTTCGTTCATGACGAGAGTATTGGCTCATACCATTAGTCACTACGCGGCCAGGTTCAGACGCAGCTGCCACCACGGTGCCGCCCGGGCACATACAAAAGCTGTATACGGTACGACCATTTCTACAGTGGTGAACGAGCTTGTAATCGGCTGCGCCCAAAATAGGATTGCCAGCGTTCTCACCAAATCGACAGCTGTCGATCATGCTTTGCTCGTGTTCAATTCTAAAGCCAATGGAAAAAGGCTTAGCCTCTATGTACACACCTTGGTCATAAAGCGATTGAAATGTATCGCGGGCACTATGACCAATAGCCATAATGACTTTGGTGCAGGGTAGGTAGCTGCCATCAGACAAGAATAGCCCTTTAATTTTATGGCTTTTTGAGTCTGTGTTTGCTGCATCAGCCGGTTTTGAATTCGCGCTGTCTAAATCTAAGCTTTCAACACGTGTGCTGAAACGAATTTCACCACCTAGAGAAATGATTTGCTCACGCATTTTCTCTACCATGCTCACCAGTTTGAATGTACCGATATGTGGCTTACTCACATACATGATTTCTTCAGGTGCGCCAGCAGCAACAAATTCGTTCAATACCTTGCGGCCATAGTGCTTGCGATCTTTCACCTGACTATATAGCTTGCCGTCAGAAAATGTACCTGCGCCACCTTCGCCAAATTGTACATTCGACTCTGGGTTTAGCGGTTGTTTACGCCAAAAACCAAAGGTGTCTTTGGTACGTTCACGAACGGCTTTGCCTCGCTCAAGCACAATAGGTTTGAAGCCCATTTGGGCTAAAATAAGCGCAGCGAATAATCCACAAGGGCCAAGGCCAACAACCACTGGGCGGTCGGTTACTTCTTCCGGAGCAGTAGCGACAAACTTATAGCGCATATCAGGGGTTACCCGCAAACTGGTATCTTTGGCGAATTTTTCAAGCAGCGCAGCTTCGTTTTCTACCGTTACATCAAGGGTGTAAATAAGCTGGATGTCTCTATTATTGCGCGCATCGTAACCGCGTTTAAATACCGTGGTTTCAAGAAGCATCGATTTTGTGATTTGAAGCTTATGCAAAATTGCGTTTTCTAACGCAACTTCATCGTGATCTAGCGGTAATTTAATATCGGTTAAACGCAACATAATAATAGGTACTCTTGGCTTTGCCGGACGGCCTCTCCGTCAGGGCGCGCGTATGGTAAATCAGCAACAAGACTAATACTAGCTGCAATCACGGGTAAGCAGTGGGTTAATTAGCTTATTTACCCTAGAATAATAGAGTAAAAAGAAATTTGAGTTTTACACAGGCTAATTTAAACTTGGCACCCTGAAATAATAACCCAAGCATGTAGGTGCAAATGACCTTTGTAGTGACAGACAATTGCATAAACTGTAAGTACACAGACTGTGTTGCAGTATGCCCAGTAGATGCATTCTTTGAAGGACCTAATTTTTTAGCCATAGATCCTGCTATATGTATCGATTGTGCGCTTTGTGTGCCTGAATGTCCTGCCGATGCCATTGTTCAAGATACGCACCTCACGGATGCGCAAAAGCCGTATTTGGCCATTAACGAAGAGCTTGCAGCGAAGTGGCCTAATATTATTGAACTAAAAGCGCCGCCCGAAGACGCCGATGTATGGAATGGTGTGCCAGATAAACTCGCCTTGCTTGAGCACGAATAGCGTCCACGATAAATAAACAATAATGCACCTGTGCGCTTCGCCTCCTAAAACGGAAAAAATAATATGATGAAACTTGATGATGTTAAAAAGCTACATCAGAAAAAATACCGTGGGCAATTTGGCTTTTATTTGGTGGAAGGCGAACACCTAGTTTTAGAATTAGTAAAAGCTGTGAGGGCCAATGCATACAGTAATGCGAGTAGTGCTCCATCAGCTGAATCTATCACGCTTTATATTACCGATGACTTTGAGCAAAAGGCGAGGGCGCTTGACTCAGGGTTTACCCTAGTAAACGTCACCCAAAAGCAAATGTCACAGCTAAGTGATACTAAAACACCGCAAGGTATTATTGCCTGTGTGCCATTACCTAGTTCTACCCCTGGCGCGACCAATACTCTAGAGCAAGTGTCGGACAAACATTCGAATCAAGCGCTTAGACATAAAGATAAGCAGCGCTATGTGTATCTGCACGAAGTGCAAGACCCAGGGAATTTGGGCACCATATTAAGAACACTAGCCTGGTTTGATAATTTCTCTTTGTTACTAAGCCCCAATAGTGTGGACCCCTTCAATTCTAAAGTGGTGCGTTCGAGTATGGGGGCAATCTTTCACGTACCTATTGAATTAGACGTGAGCCTAGATGCATTGCAAACTCGCTTTAGCCGGTTCGCCTATTTAGATATGGCAGGTGAAGCCGTTACCGCCCCGTCGTTTTCAGATTTCGACTGCTACTTATTTGGTAATGAAGCCCGCGGCGTTCCTAAAGCGGCACTTTCTGCGTTTAATGCGAAGGCATACACCATAGCCGGTAGCGGTAAAATAGATTCGCTCAACTTGGCCAGTGCCGTGAATATGTGTGTTTATGAGTTGTCCCGTTAGCCTGTTGCTAATGCTATCCAGACGCACATATTAGCGCTGCTATTTGCAGTTTATATATTATTGAAATATTAATGCGGTTAAGCGTTATGCGCTTGCTTCTCATTAGCTTGATAACAGCCCGGGCATTAGCGAAGTGCTAATAGCTTGGTATCACCATACCCTAAAAGGATAATAACAGTGGCCTTACAATGGTTTCCTGGGCACATGCACAAAGCCCTTAAAGAGATTAAGGAATCGCTTAGTCAGGTAGATGTACTGATTGAGGTGCTTGATGCACGCATACCGTTTTCAAGCGAAAACCCAGAGATTGCAAAATTGCGGGGTGATAAGCCGTGTATAAAAATCTTAAACAAGTACGACTTGGCTGACCCTGAAATAACAGCGCAGTGGCAAGCGCATTTAGAGTCTGAGCGCGGGGTTAAAACCCTGACTACCTCTAGCGACAACCCCGCTAGCAGTAAACAAGTCATGGGGCTGATTAAAACTATTTGTGCACACAAAGACGTGCAGCATAAAGTGATTAAAGCCATGATCACGGGCATTCCAAACGTAGGGAAGTCTACCCTCATCAATATTTTGGCCGACCGTATTATTGCTAAAACCGGTAACGAGCCAGCGGTAACAAAAAGCCAGCAACGTATTAATTTAGGTGATGGTATTGTGCTTTTCGACACACCTGGGGTGCTATGGCCAAAACTTGAAAACCCAAATTCCATTTACCGGTTGGCGTCTTCTGGGGCGGTGAAAAACACGGCAATGGAATATGATGATGTAGGTTTCTATGCAGCCGACTACCTTATAAAAGCTTATCCGGAAGTACTAAAAACAATCTATAAGCTTGAAGAAATCCCAGATACTGAAATTGAATTTTTAGAAGCTGCGGCCAAAAAACGTGGTGCAATCATGACAGGCGGGCGAGTAAACCTGCACAAAATCTGTGAAGTACTACTCAATGAATTGCAGTCAGGTAAATTAGGCAGAATAACCCTAGAAACCCCAGAGATGATCGAAGTCGAAAAACGTGAAATAGCCGAAGCGGCAGCAAAGAAAGCCGCTGATAACGCCAAGCGAAAGCAACGTTTTAAAGATGGTTCGCTCACGCCAGATAAACAAGCCAGAAAAGAAAAACGAAATGAAAAACGTGAAGCGCAAAGTAAAAGAATGAAGAAAAACGCGAAGTAGAACGCGCAAAAGAATATAGAAATATTCGCATAAAAAACGTATCGTCGATGGTATGAGCAGCCAGTGCGCTTTTTTAATCAGTGACAAATATCAAGGAACGACTATTTATGAAGTTAGGCAGTATTGTTACCTCTTTATCTTTCTCAAGTTTACTAGCGTTTAACGTAAGTGCTGTTGAATTAATTAACATTAACGATTTCCCAGACTGGTTCAAAGAGGCAATGGCCAGAGATATCAAGGTGACTAACACTTCACCTATTGAAATAGCTGATTTTCAGGTAAATAGTTCGGTGTTGGGGCAAGCGACAGCACAAGACGCTTCTGACGGTACTTGGTACTACACCATCGATATAGGTACTGAATCACCCGTAGAGTGCTACGCATTTAATGAATTCGATGGCCCGGCTAACTCATTATATTCAATTGCAGAATATAGCTTGTCGGGTGTTGAAGCTTTAAATGAAAAAAAACTATCTGGTCAATTTAACTATGCCATAGATGTGGGTGCGGTAGACGCAACGCCTTACCTCTCACTCGATACGTTGTATACGGTGGGAGAGGGCGATGAAAAGGTGTCTGGCCTTTTAAAAGGCTTATCTGCTGAAACTGATAATAGTTTGCAAGTCTGCATCCATAATGAAATGGGTTACCAAAACGCCTTTGTCGCCGTTTTTAAGTCGTTCGTACGCGCATTTACTGCCGCTCAACCTTCCCCAGAGTTTTACCGTTCTACCTATCAGGTTCTTATTAACGATATTCCTATGGGTTTCACCCGTGAAAAATACATAGAAGATAGCGATGGTGATATTGAAATTGTGGTAGGGACAGCATTTATGATCCCCGTAGATGAAACCTCTATTGCTCGTTCAGATTCTGTCGCTTTTTCGTGGAGTAACCCAGACGGTTCTTTGATTAACGCAAGCGAATACACCATTGAAAACAGCACGATGACATCAAGCTTTGATATTAGTTACGTTGAAGACGCTTGGCAGGTTAAAGGGGAGTTGCAAGGTAAAGCTTTAGAAATAGAACTGGCTCATAAAGACTGGTTACTATCCAGCTACGGCAGCTATTTAGAATCGGTCAATCTGCTTAACTCAGACAATAACTCAGGCAGTTTTTATATGTGGACAGCAGATGCCGACCCAACAGCAGCCATTGAGGTTGTGATAAGCGAAGAGGCAGACAATCCTAGTGGCAACCTTAAAATAGATATGGGGCCATTGATAATGACCATGCAGTCTGACAAAAAGGGCGTCATTAGCAAGGGTGTTATGCAACAAGGCGGTCTTAAGATGGACATGGTATTGATGCATTCCCACGGAACCCCCACACTGTAATGCGGTCCTCAACTCGGTTATCTATTGGGTTTAGCCTACTATTTGGTTTTGCGTTTACTTATACAGCAAGTGCGCAGTCTGTGCCGTCTATGGCTGAAATAGGTATCGAGCTTGCTGAAGGTCAGGTGTTACCACTTTCAAAAAAGATTAATTTTGAGCTGGTATCATCAAACTCAAATAAGCTAGCTATCAACTTAGCAAATTGGGACGGTGTGACTGCTGAGCAGGTGAGTGATAATCGCTTATCGATTACCTTATCTCCAATGCCTCGTTTTATGAAACCAGTTCAAGATAAACACAGCGCAGATAGCTTTGTTGTGGATTTGAGTGAGCCCAGTACAAAAGCATTTTTTGCTAGCTATCAACAAGCTTACGCAGATGACCCCTTTGAGCTAGAACATCTTACCGCCTTTGTTGATAGCTATATTGTTGATCCAAATTATATTCACGGTTTTAATATTGCGTCGGTTGTTGCCAGCCAGCGCAGTGGTGATTGTACCGAATATGCTGTGCTTACGGCAGCGTTAGCCCGCGCGTTAGGCATGTCAGCCAAGGTTATAATTGGTACGGTGATAGTGGAGCAAAACAATAGTGTAAATGCGTTTGGGCATGCATGGACTGAAGTTTGGCACGACGGGCAATGGCACATCGTAGATTCAGCCTTATACCGCTTAGAAGCGACACAGCACTTTTACTTACCAGCCTCAGAACTTGATAACGAAGGGCCAGGCTACGGAATGGGGCTCGTTAGGGCTTTTGTACTTATGCCCGAGCAACTTCTTTCACTTCGTAGTAAACCCTAAGTCCTAAGCACATATGCACCTTCGTAAAATAACGACTGAGCCCTGTACGAATAAGTGCTAGGGCGCAGTTTTATCCTTTTGCCTAATTGTGATAATTGGAAATGCTTATAGAATTACGGTTCTTGAAATCACTAAGGATGGATTGTCGGCAGTGCTATGTGCATCTTGCTAACAATAAAAATAATGATGAAAAAAATCTACGCTCTTGTTTTAGTATCGGGACTTGCCGTTGCCCCACAAAGCCATGCTGAAGGATGGTTGGATTCTCTGAAAGGCTTGTTTGGTATGACCGAAGAAGTTGAAGCAGTGCCGAATATTTCTGATATGACGCGCTCAGTTAGTGATGCGGTAGGCATTACCGAGTCTCAAGCGACAGGTGGCTTAGCATCTATCTTCAACTACGCAAAAGACAATATTTCAACCAGCCAGTTCAATGAACTAAGCAACGCATTGCCAGGGCTTGAGTCTTTACTAGGTTCAGTACCCGATATCAGCAATGTAACTTCTGAAGGCGGTTTAAGCAGTATTCTTGATAAAGCCGCAAGTTATAGCGATAGCTTTAAATCAGTTAATGAATTAAACAAGCAATTTGAAGCGCTAGGCCTAGAGCCAGCACAGATCATGCAAATTGTGAATAGTGCAAAAGCTTACCTTGATACCGAACAAGGGCAAGAGATTAAGGCACTGTTGGTTGAAGGTTTAGGCAAGTTCAGCGGCTAAACTAATAGGCTAACTCAACACGCTAAGCCGAGGGCTTAGACCGTTCTTTAAATGCCAAAGGCGAGCAATATGCTCGTCTTTTTGCTTTTTCAGCACCGTCAATGCTAACGTACATGTTACGCCATAATACAAGTCCCCTCGCAACACAGGCTGGCGCGTTAAGTTAAATGTTCAGCACTTTAGGGTAGTCAAATACAGGCAAACCCTTAATAAAGCAAAACAAGGAGAGTGTCATGCTTACCGATATTCAGCTTTTTAATCACGCGCAGCGCAAAGCACTTAAAGAAAGTGCCAAAGCAAGTCCAAGACGAAGAGCCAATTACAACGTCCATAAAAGTTATGAAGATTTAGTCCAGCGCCTATTTATTGCAATGGAGCCGGACTCTTATGTTCGTCCGCATCGCCATACCCAACAGCATAAGTGGGAGTTTTTTATGGCTGTGGAAGGGAGTATCGATTTGTTGTTTTTTGACGACAATGCTGTGCTAACTAAACGTATAACCTTAAGCGCCGGTGGTGATTGTGTAGGAGTAGAGATTCCACCTAACGTATGGCATGCCACGGTTTGTTTTGAACCTGTTGTATTTATGGAAGTGAAGCAAGGCCCCTACGAAGTCATGGATGATAAAGGTTTTGCAAGTTGGGCGCCTGAAGAAGGCGATGTAGCGGTTGCGCCTTTTTTAGAGAAACTAAAAGAGGCTGAATTAGGTACGCAGTTTTAATGTTTTTTTGTGCTTGGCACGAACACTTGCAACTTATAATAAAAGCGTAAAACTCTATCCAAAATGCGTTAGCACTTTTCCTATCTATCAAGCATAAAAAGTGATCGCCCACACTGCTATACAAAACAATATGGGCGATGATTTACCAATTAATAAGGATTTGCGAACTTGAGTTTATCTTCCTCTGACGCCGAATCTTGGCATTCGCCGAGTAGGTGATAACGGCCTTCAGTTTCATGGGTATCAATTTCAATATAGCCATTTCGGCAATATTGCGTTTCAAATAACTTTTCACTCAAAGTATCGTAAAAAGCTTCCATACGTTCGGCCTCGCGATCGTTACCGCCCCTTGCTTCTCCACCGCCGTTTTGGCCGCTATTTCTGCCGCCTCTACCGCCACCATCTCCACCCCGAGAAGGACGTTGGCCGCGGCCTTCATCCCGATCTCCACGACTTGGCATACCAATGCTAAAAGCAAATAATTTGGTGCCATCGGGATTAATTTTGGTTTCGAAGAACACTTCACCTTGATCTCGATGATCTGGTTTTCCGGCGCAGCCCGCTAACACGGCAGTAGCAACTAAAAAGGGAACAAGTAATTTCATAATTATAATTTTTGAGGTAGCGAAAGATAACCTTAAGAGAGATTTTAAAGGTGAAAGTTGCGAAGTAAAGTGTAAGTTTCTAGTAAAGGTGGAGGAGTTAGGCAAAAAGATTCCAAAATGGAAAGTCGTTGTTATTGCGAATAATAATGGTATGGTTAAGGATGAGTGAGCAGCGCAAGTGCGCATTTCAACCAACGAAGAGAATTCATCATGCAAAACGTTACTTTTAATTACTTTTACAATTATACCCAATAATAGCGCCTGACGCTGAGTGTTCAGGGGCAAGTATTCGCTTCTGGGCATAGCATAAAAGTAAGAACGTTTTGCAAAAGCCCAGAAAGGTTAAACTATCTGGGTTTTTTTATGCCCAAAATATATCGGCGACAAAACAATGAGAGAAATAACGTTAGGTGAAATTAGAAAGCAACACAGGGTTAAACAAGAAGTTGTGGCAATGGCGCTTTGCGTGACTGCTTCGGGGGTAAGTAAGCTTGAGTCGAAACGCATACAGGATGTTCCCCTTCATAGGGCCTCGGCTTACCTCGCAGCTGTAGGGGGAAGCATCAAAATAGAAATGACATTACCTGACGGAGAAACTATCTCCGTCAGGTAAACAACTAGTGGTAATATGCTACGCTTTTTTCGCGAAAACGTCTTTGAGTGGCGAAATCGTATAGCCAATCTTTGAACGCTATACCTTCTGCACTTTGTTCGTTATAAAACGGACTAGGGCTTGTTGTTGGGAAACCAAATTTTTCGCAAAAATCGGTCAACACAGTATGGCAAGTGCCATCACCAATGTAGAATTGGTAGTTCCAAGTGAATGCAGATAAGAAATGAACGGATGCATTCATCTGAACTTGCCACCTGAAAATATATTTTAAGTCTGATTCAGATAATTCCCACGAGTAAGGGTTAGAATTTCCCTTAGCTATTTGATCCGATATTTTTAAAAATTGGATCTGTACGGTATCAGTGCCTGTACTGTATTGAGCAAAGCGGTTTCTAGGGTAACCATACGATAATCGTGATACTAATTGTTTGTTAAGTTTGTATTCATTAAACTTTCCTATCATTGATCGATATGACTTATGTAATGAGTTTTCAACTGCCCAATTACCGTTATACCCTAATAAATTATCTACAAAGTCACCAGAAATAACGGCCATGGATGCATCAGCCATAAGAGATATTTTTTTCGTAGTAATTTCCTGAAAATAAGGGAAATTAAATGTCGCACCATACCCTCCAGCGCTGCTCCCAGTTAAAAGTACATGATCCGGTTTTAAGCTATTTGATTGAAATTTACTTTTCAGCCACTCTCTCACAGCCATTGTATTATCGTAACCTCGATGACGGAGCATTATTTCAGTTCCAGGAAAACCCGATACCACACCTGTTTCATCAACATAGGTAAAATCATTTGAACCTATATGTAAATCCCCTGTGCAGTATGGAATAAATACCTTCGACCAACTTTTGAAAGGGTTTTCGGAGTTATCTTTCAATATACCTCCGACAATAGTAGGAGTGTTCTCACTGTACATTGACGGATTGAAGGTAGGTTGGGTCGTTGGTGAGTCATCATTGGCAAGCGCTAATGACGCTAAACAAGACGCATCGTCCCAACACGCTCCGCCACCGTTGAAATAAATTAGAAGGTTATCACTTTCACCTTGTTCAAAGTAAAATGCAAAATTATTAGGGATTTCTCCTACCGGTGAGCTAAGCGTGGGCATAGCACAAGAGGGGGAGATAGTTTCTTCATCACCATTTGAATGAGTAATTGTAATGGTCTCTCCTGGTTCTATTCTTTCCCAATTGGAAGCAAGACTTATGTTTGGAGTTATAAATAAAACGGAGAGTAAGGTACAAATCAATAAATTGCATAATCGCATGAACAATTCCTTTTGCTTGGGTAGTTGTTTTTACTGAATTTAAGATTAGATCGTATAGCATTTGCACTATAAGTCTAACATTAAATGAATTTTTACTTAGGTTAATTTTGCCTAAATGGAATGAGCGGTTAAACTGTGTAAAACAGATACTTAAGGAAGTAAGATGGCCGTTCATGAAATAACTCATCCATTGATTGCACACAAATTGGGGTTGATGCGTTACTCCAAAATTAGCAGTAAAGACTTTCGAGAGTTAGCATCAGAAGTAGGCAACTTGCTGACATACGAGGCTACACGAACGTTACCCACAGAGCGTGCAGTGATAAAAAGCTGGTCAGGCGATGATGTTGAAGTTAAGCAAATCAAGGGCAAAAAAATAACGGTAGTACCTATCCTTCGTGCTGGGTTGGGCATGCTTGAGGGCGTATTAGAACTCATCCCTAATGCAAAAATCAGTGTGGTTGGTTTGTATCGCGACGAAGATACACTGCAGCCTGTGGCTTACTTTGACAAAGTAGTAAAAAATATTGATGAGCGCACCGCATTAATCGTTGACCCAATGTTAGCGACTGGTGGTACGTTAATTGCCACTATCGACTTACTGAAGCAAAAGGGCTGTAAGAAGATCATGGGGCTTTTTTTAGTGGCCGCGCCAGAAGGTATTAAAGCCGTGGTTGATGCCCACCCTGATGTAGAAATTTTCACTGCTGCTATTGATGATCGACTAGATGAAAAGGGCTACATACTGCCTGGTTTGGGTGATGCAGGCGATAAAATATTCGGAACACGATAAAAACAAAAACGATTAAGGTAACCTAGCCCAACTGGCCTTTATGTCTAACTTGCTTAAAACCTTTCAATCATAGGTATTCGATAAGAGGTGTGAATTAATCGTTTAAGTGGTGATATAGTTGAGGTCACTTTACTGTAATTAACGGGTAGCCAACAAGTCGGCATACTCGAAGCGTTTGTATCGCTTGCATATTTACAGTTAGTTGTCTTTGCGTACGCAGGGAATCGTAAAAACAAACGCAGGGAATAGTACACATAAAAATGACCAAAACAAAATTGACACTTAAAGATGTAGCTTTGCAGTTAGGTGTGTCCACCGCCACAATTTCAAATGCGTTTAATAGGCCCGATCAACTGTCTAAAGCGCGTCGAGAGCATATCCTTGCCGAGTGCGATCGCATTGGTTACGCTGGGCCTAACAAAGCCGCGCAAATTTTAAGAAAAGGGCGTTCTAATATTGTTGCCCTAGTGCTGGCTGATAGTATCCCCTATACCGTCAGTGACCCAGTGGCCAGTACCTTCATCAAAGGGGTTTCAAGTATATTGCAGCAGCAAGGTAAGCATCTTCTTCTTTATGCGGGCGATTCAGAAAGTATCCTCGATGTGGTGGATTTCGTTGATGGTTTCATTTGTTACGGTGCACCACGAAATTACAAGTTAGCAGAAGAGCTAGCCAGACAAAGTAAACCTGCTATTACGGTAGATTTCGATATTGAAGGGCTGCCGTCGGTTAACATTGATAATTACAACGCCGCGTATCAAATCGCTAAAAAAGCAATTTCCCCTGGTGATCATGTTGCCATTTTAGGACTGCGCTTAATTGAGTCTCCAAGTACCTGCCGTATTTACGACAGCCCGCTTATAGAAGTACAAACGTCTATTTCTCATCGCCGATTAGACGGTTATATGAAAGCAATTGATGAAAGTGGAGCAACAATCACAAACGATTGGATTTGGCACATTCCAGAAAGTGATAGGAGCTTCGCAAAGCAAGCTGCGAAAGAGGTGTTAAACAGTAACCCTCGACCTAATACCGTCTTATGTATGAGTGATATTATAGCCCTAGAACTGCTGCAATCAGCGCTTTCGATGGGCATTAAAGTACCTGAAGAGCTAAACATTACAGGTTTTGACGGGATTGAAGAAGCAGACAGAACTCGCCCTAATTTAACAACCGTTTGCCAATCAAGTGCAAGTAAAGGCGAAATGGCTGCAAAGGCCTTACTCAGTGAATCATTGGAAAGCACTGTGCTACCTTTTGATTTAAAAATTGGTGAAACCGTTAGCGCTCAGAAGTAAGTACTATCATTAGCAAGCATTATATTGAATGTCTAACTGTCGTAAAACATTGACGTTATCTGCGCGATACGCTTTAAGTTATCTATATCTTCTTGAGACCATTGGACTGGACTGTGTCTCTTTTCGCAACAAATAACGCCAATTGGGTTGAATTGGTGATGAAAGGTAAAGTCCAGCAATGAGTAAATATCGTTGGGCTTGAAGTAACTTTCGTTAAAACATTTGGTGGCAGAATGATGACGGGCATCAGAGGCTACTAACACGCTTTGTTTTAATATGTCGTCAAAGTAATCGGGAATATCTTCTTTAGACAACGATAAACCATGGGTTGGCAAATTTTGGCCATCTTGATTTAACGTTAGGCACCGAATTCGAGTTTTGTTTTCTTCAAATCGCCATAAGCTAATTCGGTTCGCGGAAGGGATCCCTAAACGAAGACATGACACTATCGCAGTGAGTTTATCTTGTTCATCCAATCCGCGCTTTGATAATGAAATGACGAGTGTTGTGTAGCGGTCTATATCCAAAGCGACACTCTTTGAGGTAATTCAAACACAATGGTTGAAGTATATACTTACTTTCAAAGAGTGGAGTTTAAGAAACATTAAATTTTGTCTTTATCCCAGACCAGCTCTTTGAAATGCTTTCTGCACATAGATTCATAGCGATCGTTGCCACCGATTTGTACTTGGTCTCCATCGGTAACTGCATTGCCATTTTCATCCAGCCTAACCACGAAATTTGCTTTGCGCCCGCAATGACAAACTGTTTTAAGTTCGAACAACTTATCAGCCCATGCGAGAAGGTAGTGGCTACCCTCAAAAGTGCCTCCCAAAAAGTCAGTACGTAAACCGTAAGCCAAAACGGGGATATCTAATTCGTCTACCACTTCTATTAACTGACGAACTTGCACTTGCGTCAGAAACTGGGCTTCATCAATGAAAATGCAATCTAAACGCTTTTCTTTGTTGTCTTGTTTTATAGCTTCATAGAGATCGTCATCATTTCCATAAAGTTTTGCATCGGCTTGTAAGCCAATCCTAGAGGTCACTTTTCCTACGCCGTAGCGGTCATCAAAAGCAGCGGTATAAATTAGAGAGTGCATGCCTCTCTCGCGATAGTTATAAGCTGATTGTAAAAGAGAGGTCGATTTTCCTGCGTTCATTGCAGAATAATAAAAATAAAGTTGAGCCATGAATATTATTTGTTTTCGTTATACCAGGTTTTAAGGTCGCTCAATGGCATTGGTTTAGCGTAAAGAAAGCCTTGGATATAATCCACACCTAGGTTTTTGATGTGGTTCATTTGATCTAAGGTTTCAATGCCCTCAGCAATGGTCTTGCAACCAAATTCGTTTGCGATAAGCATGGTTGCGCGCATAATAGTATCACTACCTTCACTGGTATTCTGTACAAATGAGCGATCAATTTTTATAAAATCACAAGGCATTGACTGCAATCTGCTCAATGAAGAGTATCCTGTACCAAAGTCATCGATTGATATTTTTACACCACGTTGTTTAACATTGTGTATTTGGTTTGCTACCGCATCAATATTATTAGCGAACACGCTTTCTGTTATTTCTAAGTAAAGGCGAGCTGGTGTAATGCTGGTAGACGCTAGTACCTTGTCCAGCGTATTAATGAAAGTTTCATCCAGCAGCTGACTAATAGAAACATTCACAGATAACGCAATATCGTCTTTGAATGGCCATTCTGTCGCATCTATACACGCGCGATTTAATACCCAAGAGCCTACTTCTGGCATTAAGCCCGTTCGCTCAGCAAGGGGAATAAAGCGCGCTGGGGAGACTACTTTTCCATCACAATTCCAACGTAGTAGCGCTTCAACCGATGTTAACTTTTGTGTGTTGGCGCAAATAATGGGCTGATAGTGTACAGAAAACGCGTTTTTTTCTATAGCATGCCGTAATTGTTCACAAAGGCGCTGTTCACTTTTTATCTTTTCATGCAGGTCTTCACTAAAAACACCAATAGTGCCTCGTTGTTTGCGTTTTTGATCGTACATGGTCAAGTCAGCTTGTTGAATAAGCGTCATGGTGTCGTTGCCATGTTGCGGAAATATCGCAATACCAATGGTGGCATCCAGTGTTATTTGGTTTTCTAAAGCTATAATGGGCTCTGTAACCCCGCTGCGCATAGCATGAGCAACGGCCACTGCGGTATGAACGGTGGCGTAGGGCGTTACTGCAACAAATTCATCGCCCCCCCATCTAGCGAGATGATCTTTTTCGCAATATTCGGCAAGTCGGTTAGCAATTTCTGCAAGTACAATATCGCCGACCTTATGCCCTAAACTATCGTTTACCTGCTTAAAACCATCTAAATCAATAAACAAAACGGCCAGGTTATTATCAAGCGCTTTGGTGCTTTCAATGAGAGTGTTTAACTGTTTAAACAGTCCGTTTCGGTTCAGTAAATTTGTCAGCGGATCTCTATTAGATAACCGAAAGATATCGGCGGTACGTTTTTCAACTTCATCTTCTAAATTAGCATTAGCATCATCTAACTGTTCATTAGATTTACGCAGCATGGCGTTAATCTTAGCGGTCTCTTTCCTATCAGATTGCATCTGCTCTACAAGGCGGTTGTTCTTATACCTAAGTGATACGGTGTCAAAAAAGAATCGATGGTAACGTAAGGAACTAACAAGACAACCTATACAAAAAATAATGCCTAATACACCCAAAACAACAAAATTTCTATCATCATCAAACAAGGCTCTAATTGATATGGGCACAAGCAGTGAGGTGGTGTAAATAGAAACGAAAATTTTACTTGGCGCTAACACTGAAGCTGCACCACCGGCCATCGCTCCAAGGACAACCATGGTTGTCGCTAACTCGACCGAGCTCATTGTGGAGTAGAGCAGAATTGAATAGAGTGCCCATATCCCTGATGCTAAACACACGCCAATCGCGAATCTAAACTTTACGGGTCGCACATCATATTCGGTGCCTTTCAATCGTGTTAACCAATACAGGCCATCTGCAAAACGAAAAAGAATAACAACGCTCATCGCGATAAAAAGTAATACTTTTAAGCTTTGGTCTTTTTCGGTATTAAACCCGAAACCGAACGTTAAGCCTAGGAAGGCAACGAAGGTCATAGCTAAGCCAGTAAACATATTACTGTTAAGCATATCTACCATGTCGCGCTGCATTTGCGGCGTTATAGGAATAGGAGAGGTTGACCCTCTTTGTTCATCAGAGCTTTTCACTATAAATCTAGGTTCCAACTCAATAAGTTCTTACGCTTAATTTGGTGTGAAGTTTTTATTGGTGTTGTTAACAATAACAGCGAATAAGCTTTTATCGCTTTAAATTTACACACTTATTTTGGTTAACTTACACTCATATTACAAAAATTGCTATGCACGTAGGATGCAAGGGTATTCGATAGTAAGGGCGAATCATCAAGCCCATAAGCTAAGCAATTAAGAAAGTTAAAGCAGTGCTAAGAAGCTTTATTATTCGCATAATTTTCTATAATTGAAAACTGATACATAAAGCGTAGATGCTAAAGGGGGAATTTTCATCCTTTATGCAAGGTGAGAAGGCATGTATACATAAGGCGAGCATAGGGCGTCTTAATGCGCTGACTCAGGTTCTTTTAAATACAAAAAAGCTCCGGCCAAAGGCCAGAGCTTTCTATAGATAACGTGCTAAATACGCAGTATTAAGCTGCGTTTTTTCCGCCATCAATTGCGCGCAGCGTTTCAGTTGCAGGCAATAATTCCATGTCGAACGTGTACTCATCAACACGAACCGCCAATTGGCGTTTTTCATTGTAATCATGCAACTGTGCAGCTTCTTCGGCATTAATAACGCCTTTCTCTTGAAGCTTGTTCAGTGCGTGCTCAAATGAAATAAACGGCACTACTGGCTCTTTGCGAAGTGCTTTTTGCACTTTACCTAATAGGTGTGCAACCGCATGTTTCGCTTTAAACGCTTGTTCGTTAATGTCGTTACCATCACCTGGGCTAACGCGAACTAAGTGAGTAAGCTGCGCTTTCACACTATTGTCTTGCATAGACGCCATAGACAATTCGCGTACTAGGTCATCGCTGATACCCGCAACACTGTTTGAATAGGTGTTGGTAAGTAAACGCATTAGACCGCGAGTAGGTGTGTTCGGGAAATTGTTGATGAAGTTAACAATTGCCTGATCAGCTTGTTGTAATGACCACTGCATAGCGTATTCGAAATACGGTAGTGCAAGTTTACGATCTTCAATGCGCTGCTCGTAAAAACGAATTGCCGCCATTGCACCGTAAAGGTAGCTCATCACGTCACCCAGACGGGCTGAAAGTAACTCTGCCTTCTTAAGGTCGCCGCCAAGTACTGCTAGTGATAAGTCAGCAAGTGGTGCTAATTTAGCTGAAATGCTATTTACACGCTTTTCGTACTTACGTACTTCAGGCAATGCAGACTCTGAACCGCGTAGGAAAGGTAAGTAACCTTTACCAAAACTACGGAATGCATTCTTAACACTAAAGCCAACCGTTTTACGTAGTACCTTGTTGAATTCTTTATCAGCAGAACTTTCGTTGCTGTGAATAAGGTCTACCATGTCTTTCAAGTAAGGGTGACAACGCATTGCACCTTGACCGAAAATCATGAGGTTACGAGTAAGGATGTTTGCACCTTCAACCGTAATGGCAATAGGAAGTGCTGCATACCCACCTGCAAGGGTATTTTGCGGGCCACGTTGAATTGCTTTACCTGCTTGAATATCCATAGCCGAGTTCATTACATCACGGCCAAGTTCTGTCATGTGGTATTTAGCAATAGCGGTAACAACCGATGGTTTAACGCCTAAGCCTAAGCCTTCTGTTGTTAAAACACGCATAGCTTCAAGTAAGAAAGTCTTACCAGCAATGTCTGCCATCTTCTCTTGAATACCTTCGAAGCGACCAATCGGAACACCGAACTGTTCACGAACGAATGAATATTCAACCGTACCTTTAAATGCAGATTGTGCTGTCGCAACGCCCATCGCCGGAAGTGAAATACCACGACCCGCACCTAGACACGCTACTAGCATCTGCCAACCGCGGCCGATATTTTTCTGACCACCAATGATAAATTCCATAGGAATAAATACATCTTGACCGCGAGTTGTACCGTTATAGAAGCGTACACCCATAGGGTCGTGACGGTTACCAAGTTCTACACCAGGGTGAGACTTAGGTAATAAGGCACAGGTAATGCCTAGCTCTAGTTTGTCACCAAGCAATTGCTCTGGATCGAATACTTTAAATGCCAAGCCAAGAACGGTAGCAATTGGAGCCAGCGTGATATAACGCTTGTCCCAGCTGATACGAAGACCAAGTACTTCTTCGCCGTTGTACTCGCCTTTCGTGACGATAGCAGCATCAGGAATAGCACCAGCATCTGAACCGGCTTCTGGGCTAGTTAGGGCAAAACAAGGAATATCACGACCATCTGAAAGGCGTGGTAACCAGTAATCTTGTTGCGCTGTAGTACCATAATGCATCAGTAACTCACCTGGGCCTAACGAGTTAGGTACCATAACGGTTACAGCGATTGCACCAGATTTAGCAGCAATAGTGGCAACGATAGTTGAGTTAGCGTAAGGGCTAAACTCAAGACCACCAAATTTCTTAGGGATGATCATTGAGAAGAAACGGTTTTTGCCCAAGAAGTCTAAAACGTCTTGAGGAATGTGATCGCCGTTGTTTAACTCGAAATCATCAATCATACCCAGTAATTCTGACACTGGGCCGTCCATAAATGCCTGCTCTTCCGCGCTCAATTTTGCTTGAGGAATATCACGAAGTGCCTGCATATCAGGTTTACCCTGATAAATAGAAGATTCAATCCAAACGTCACCTGCGTCTAACGCTTCCTGCTCTGTTACAGAAATTGGTGGTAACACTTTTTTTAAGCTAGTTCTAATACTCATATTTGACTCATCCGCTCATCTGACCAGTTGTATAGTGTTAATACTACATCAGTTTCAGAAAAGATCAAAAAAATCGCTCATAAATAGTTTCAAAAATGTAAAATTTAATAAAATGAAGTGATTACGATAGCCCTGAAAATGATAGAGGCGAGCTTATGTAAAAAATGTGAGGCGGCAACCGAAAATATTCTGGTAACTGAGTTATGTTTATTAACCATTTACAAGTAAACTTTCGATAACAGAGCGAGTTACAGGAAGTAGTAATGCAAGGTGCATCATCGAACACATCAAGGTGGTTTGCTTCACCAAAGTTAACTATCTGTGTGGTTATTGTTGCGATGTTAGTGGCAGTAGTCGGCGCAAAAAGTTTATACTTTCGAGGCGACTACAAAGTATTTTTTGAGCTTAATAATCCGCAGCGTCTTGCCTTTGAAGAAATGCAGAACATATTTAATAAGAGCGAAAATGTCGCTTTTATGGTGGTGCCAGACGACGCTAATGTGTTTAAACCGTCTACCTTATCTTTAGTTGTTGAGCTTACAGAATCTGCATGGCAACTCCCTCTTTCTACCCGCGTAGAATCCATATCTAATTTCCAATACACCTACGCCGAAGATGACGACCTTATTGTAGAGGACTTAATTACCACGGGTTCGCTCTCGAATTCTGAAATAACAAATATTAAGGATGTACTAGATAGTACCCCTGAACTAACCGGAAGGTTAGTATCATACCCTGGAGATGTGTTGGTAGTGAACACTACCATTCAATTGCCCGACGGTGACCAAACGAAAGAGGTGATTGAAATTGCAACTGCTGCCACTGCGCTAAAACAGCAGTTAGAGGAAAAATACCCCGGTCACACTATCTATCTCACCGGAATGGTTGTAATGAACGATGCTTTCGCGGTGGCTGCGCAGCAAGATGCCAGCACGCTCATTCCACTTATGTTTTTCCTTATCATTGTGATGATAGGCGTGATTGTCCGTTCGGTGTTTGCAGCTCTCGCTACATTATTAGTGGTTATTGTATCTATCGCCACTTCCATTGGGGTATCTGGCTGGCTGGGCATGTTTCTAAGTACCGCTACGGTAAATGCACCCACTATGATAACGACACTGGCAGTGGCTGACTGTATCCACATCATCGTGGGTGTACAGTACTTTCTTGGTCGCGGCCTCACTAACGCTAATGCGATAAGTGAAAGTTTAAGAATTAATACCAAGCCTATTATTATCACCAGTGTTACCACAGCTATTGGCTTTTTAATGCTGAACTTTTCTGCCGTTCCCGTCTTGTCTGATTTGGGTAACATGACCGCATTTGGGGTAATGCTCGCCTGTGTATTATCACTTTGGTTCCTGCCAGCTTTATTACTATTAAAACCATTGAAAGTAAAGGCGACAAAAAGTAACAAAGTCTTCGAGAGATTGGGAAATAAAGTCACGTCGAATTACCGAGCGCTTTTACCTATCTGTGCATTAGTGATTGTGGGGATCAGTGTTTTTGCTACCAATAACGAATTAAATGATGTTGCGGTGAAGTACTTCGACGATAGAAGTACGTTTGGCCAAGCGGTGGAAATCAATGAAGAGAAGCTTGGTGGTATGTCTAACATCGACTTCGTTATCTATTCAGATACCCCTTATGGTGCCACGGAGCCTGACTTTTTGGCACGAGTAGAATTGCTCACTAAATGGCTTCGTGATAAAGAAGAAGTTCATCATGTGCTGTCCTTTGCCGATACATTAAAACGCTTAAATAAAAATATGCATGGTGATGACGATGCCTATTACCGGTTACCAGAAGATGGAGAGCTGGCCTCGCAGTATGTATTGTTGTACGAAATGTCGCTGCCATTTGGTCTAGACTTAAGCAATCAGTTAGATATTGATAAATCAGCAATGAGAATTATCGCCGTTATTGATAATTTAGGCAGTAAAGATTTAACCGCATTAGAGTCTGATGCTAAAGCATATTTTAAAAGTCTTGGCAGCGACAACCGCCTGGAAGCCGCCAGTCCGCCTTTAATGTTCGCGCATATTGGCGATCGAAATATGGAAAGTATGGTAAAGGGCTCTATTTATGCCTTAGTCCTTATTTCTGTTTTGATTTTTTTCGCGTTACGTTCGTGGCGACTCGGGTTAGTAAGCTTGTTTACTAATTTGCTACCGGCCGCTATTGGCTTTGGTGTTTGGGGGTTAATCTCAGGCCAAATTAATATGGCGCTGTCGGTGGTCATCAGTATGACCATGGGCATTATCGTTGACGATACAGTGCACTTCTTGTCGAAGTATCAGTCGGCGAGGCTAACACGTAAATCGGTTAAAGAAAGTGTGCTCTATGCATTTAATACGGTTGGAATGGCACTGACCACTACCACAATAGTACTGACAGTCGGTTTTGGTGTGCTAGCGTCTTCAAACTTCATGCTGAATGCGCATATGGGTATTCTAACCATTATTATTATCGTCGCGGCTTTGGCCGTTGACCTTATATTCCTACCCGCGTTATTAATGTGGTTGGATAAAGATGAAACCCCGTTACCGGAGAAGAATAGTGAAATACATTAGCCTTGTTTTACTGGCGTCATTTATATTTATCAGCGCATTGAATAGCGTTGCCGCCGAGAGTGAGCCTAGCGCAAAAGGACTAGAGATAGCGCAGGAGCGAAAAGCGAGAGATCGCGGGTGGAATAACTCAGAGGCCAAAATTTTAATGGTCCTGCGTAATGCGCAAGGCCAAGAGGCAACACGCAAACTTAACTTGAAATCGATGGAGTTGACCGATGACGGTGATAAAGCGCTAACGGTTTTCCAATCCCCTAGAGATGTAAAAGGAACCGCATTCTTGAGTTTCTCCCATGTTTTTGATGCTGATGAACAGTGGATATTTCTTCCTGCTTTAAAACGGGTAAAGCGTATAGCGTCAAAAAATAAAAGTGGGCCTTTTGTCGGCAGTGAATTTGCTTTTGAAGACATGACATCGTTCGAAGTAGAAAAATTTTCTTACACCTATGTAGGTGACGAGACGATCAATGGCGAAGCGTGCTTTGTATTAGAGCAAACTCCTCAGTATGACTATTCGGGTTACACGTTACAAAAAGTATGGATTGATAAGTCTCACTATCGTGTACACAAAGTTGAATTTTACGATAAGAAAGGGGCGCTACTTAAGGTACTTGAGCTAAAAGATTACGAGCTTTACAAAGAGAAGTACTGGCGAGCTACCCGTAGTGAGATGACGAACGTACAAACACGTAAGTCTACGTCGCTAATTACAGAAAGCTTAATATTTGATACCGACTTGTCAGAATCAGATTTTGATAAGAACAGTTTAAAAAGAGCCCGGTAATTCGTGATTAAATCTATTGCTTTATTGGTATCAAGTATTACGGCTTCATTTTCTTTGTTGGCCAATACGGAAGTGACAGGCTCCGCGGGTGGAGAGTTGCGCTATTTTTTGCAAGACGCCCTGTACGAACGGCAAGAACGAACTTACGGTTCTGTCTTTTTCAGCCCCGAAACCTATACCGAGTGGAATGATGGAGAAGACAGTTTGCTGTTTAAGCCCTTTTTCAGGGCTGACCAACACGACGAGGAAAGAACCCATTTCGATGTTCGAGAACTGCAGTGGATGCATGTGGCAGACACATGGGAAACTAAAGTAGGAATTGGGAAAGTATTCTGGGGGCAAACCGAGTCTATTCACCTTGTTGATATTGTCAATCAAACCGATGCAATTGAAGCGGTAGATGGCGAAGATAAGCTTGGTCAGCCAATGGTTAACGCTTCCTACTTTAGTGATTTCGGCACGTTTTCAGTATTTGTGTTGCCCTATTTTAGAGAGCGTACCTTCGAAAGTACTGATGGCCGTCTGCGACCACCCCTTGCTGTAGGAGATGCCTTGTACGAGTCAGATGGTGAGCAAAGCCATGTTGATTATGCGCTGAGGTGGCAAGCAAGTATCAGTGATTGGGAAGTGGGGCTATCTTACTTTTCAGGTACAAGCCGAGAGCCAGAACTTGTTACCATCGTGAATGACGAAGGTCAGCCAGAAATTCTTCCCTATTACGCACAAATCAACCAAGTAGGCGTTGATTTACTGAATGTTTACGGGGCATGGTTACTTAAATTTGAGTCGATATATCGAGAAGGGCAGTCGGAAGATTTTGCTGCGGTAGTCACAGGTTTCGAGTACACCACACAAGGTATCTTCGACACGCAATATGGCCTTGGCGTATTAAGTGAATATCAGTTTGATGAGCGCAAAGATAACTTTTTTGCTTTAGGTCAAAACGACCTTATGGTGGGCTTGCGGTTTATATTCAACGACATTGACGGAACAGAAGTGTTAATGGGGTACGTTCAAGATTTAGATGAATCGAGTACCTCTAGTGCATTTATTGAAGCGTCCAGTCGCATTTCACCTCATTGGCGATGGAAACTGGATGGCTATTTCTTTTCAAGTGATGATACTAACGATACTTTTTATTTCCTAAGAAGAGATGATCATCTTCAATTTACCCTTGAGTACTTTTTTTAGTACAAGGCGTTATTTCTGATTTAAATTTAACACTTACACTTTTAACCCTAGCTATTTAATAATGGGTTATTCTTTTGTGGTTCTAACTTGAGGTTTTAATGAAGCAGTTTGTTGTTGTTTTTATGGCGCTTTTTTTTATATTTAACGCACACAGTGCTTCTACCAACTACGGTATTGCGTCAGTGGGGTTTAGTGATTTTGAGTTCAAAGATGTCGAAAATAGCGGGCTAATTTATAGTGTTGCTTTCGGGCGCCAAATCCATAGGCAGTGGTATACAGAAGTGGGGTACCTTAATTTAACTAACGATAGCGACAATGACACCGAGCTTACGGGTGACGCGCTTTACCTTGCAGTGCTCGGAAAAGCAAACAGTCAGTATGGGGAACTGTTTTATAAGTTAGGGGTTGCTAACGTTGATATTGCAAGTACGCGCTACTGTGGAAATTCAGAGTTTTCTGGTGATGCATGCTCATTTGATGAGGGTGTGGTGGCAGGTATTGCTGGCCTTGGATTTGATTATTATGTTGGTCTAAAATCTATGGTGCGACTTGAATACATTTATCTAGGCGGCGAAGACAACCTCTCAACGCATTTAGTGTCTTTGGGCTTTCGCTACAATTTTTAATGGCCAAAAAGGTAGGGCGACTAAATACATACAAATATAGCGGTGTAATCCAAACGCTATTATTCAGCGTAAAAAGAGTGGCTAGTCAAAAACTAAGGAGCCATTTATGAAAAACGAATTAGACAGTAAATTTCTATTGCAGGTGTTTGAAAAAATCCGAACCAACGGTGATAAGAAAGAAGATCAATACCACCTAAATGGCATTGTTGCGTACACCGACCTAGATGGCTACACGTTATTTATCGAAGATAAAAACTGCAAATTGCAATTTGGGTTCCATAATCAATATCACTTTGATTATGAAACTAACGACCACTTTCATACTTTTGAGAAAAAGCTGAAACAGATTGATAAAGAGTACGGTGCTAACTAAATAGGCTGATTGGGGAGGGCAACCTTCTTTAAAAATTTCACTTTAGCGAGATTGGTAAATCAGTGGGTGGCGCATTGAAAACAAAATCCTACGGCAGTCGTGTCGAATTATTCCACCAACGCACTTTCGACTTTAATTTGGTCTGCTACAATAGCGCTCCTCTTAATTTGTTAGGAATAGAGTGCGTTGGCTGCGGCAATTAAGGCTCCTAAATTCAAACTGTCTTTTCTTACTCCAAAATTTTGGCCTGTATGGCTAGGAGTATTTCTTCTTTACATCATCACTTGGCTCCCTCTTCCTGTCATACGATTTATTGGCGGTGGTGCAGGTAAACTGATTGCGAAAATTGTCCCTAAGCGCGTTCGCGTGGCAAAGCGAAATCTTGAACTTTGGAACCCGTCGTTGTCAGAGTCAGAAGTGCAAGCGCTATTAAAAGAGAACGTACGAAGAACCGGAATGGCCTTATTTGAAACCGCTATGGGGTGGTGGTGGCCTGATTGGCGAGTAAAAAAAGCCATAGAAATTGAAGGGGCTCAGCATGTTGAAGCTGCCATAGCTAGCGGCAAAGGTGTGTTTGGGATGGCACTGCACAACATGAACCTTGAATTTGCATGTAGGGGAATTGGGTACTTCCACCCCAGTATCGCCTTCTATAGAAAGCATAATAATCCGCTGGTCGATTATTTACAGTACCATGGTCGTAATCGCTCAAATAAGTACATGATTGATAAGCGTAATGCAAAGGCCTTGTTAATGGCATTGGAGGACAAAGAACTGTGCCTATACCTTCCCGACCAAGACTACGGACCAAAGCAAAGCGTATTCGTCCCTTTTGGGGGAGTTGCTGAAACCGCGACCACCACAGCCACGTTGATGTTTATTCGTCGTTCTACCAGTGTGCCTATGATGATAACGTCTCAGTACACTGCGAAAGGTTATAAAATTAAAATATACCCTCCATTGACCCATTTAGGGGAAATGGAGGATATTGCTGCATTAACGGAATTGAACACGCATATCGACAAGGCAATTAAAGAACAGCCTGAAAGTTACTTATGGATGCACAAGCGTTTCAAAACCAGACCCAGTAAAGACACACCGTCGTTGTACTAACGGAGCAGTTACCTATTATACCGTTAGGTGTACAATTACCAATGTAGGGCGTTTTTTGTGTGCAAGGTAAAAGCGAGGTAAGCTGTATCTTGGGTTTAAGTTATTGGAAGCATTAATAAAGTCATGGCTAAAAAGGTTTATTCAAATACATTATTTTGGGCGCGTCACGTAGCGCTGGCATTCGTATTGATAGTGATTGCTGGTGTGATGATATATTTGCAACAAAATAACAGTGATGACGTTCCTGCCGGTAAACCCGCTGAAGAAAAGTCGGTGGCTAAGGGATTGAGCGAGTTTTACCGCGAATTCAGAATGTCTTCCACCGATCCAGTTAAGGAAGAGCAGGGAAATTTTGTTATAGAAACTGGCGGCGTTGACCCCCAACTCGATAGCAAACTTGAAAGCATGTCTAGCCTGAATACGACGGTAGACACTAGCTGGACCGGCGAGCAAAAATTCCGCACCTTCAAAGAAGGGAGTACATTGCGAGAGGCCATCTCTACTTTTGCGCAAGCGGAAGGCATGCAGCTGATATGGAATTTAGAGCAAGACTTCATAATCAAACATCAGTTTCAGTTGGATAACACGGTAGCTGGGTCGTTGGCAAAAATTGCTAGCGCTATCGACAGTAGTTTCGAAGGACAGGTAAATGCCTATCTTTGCCCTGAGCAACGTTCTTTGGTAGTGACCGCTGAAGAGACCGAGTTTTTATCTACCCGATGTACTCTAGTTCGCTGATTATTAGTTAAATCAAAGGAGAGCTACTGCTCACCTTTATTATCATTACTGCCATCAATGCTAGCATTACTATTGGGTCAGCTGTCGGCAGCACTGCCAAATAACGCCTGCCAATATTCACTTACCGTTTCTCTCATTTGGCTCAAATGCTCGGTTTGTTCTGCATACTTAGTGTCTGCAAGGGTCAGGTGATGATATTGTTCTCTTAGCGCAAGGTAGGCTTGTTGTAGCGCGTGAGATTGTTTTTCATCAATAATGCCTGCGTTATGGGTCGCATCTAGTAAACGCAAATTATCTGAAAATTCAGTCAAGCTCTCAATCTTATTCGCATGTGCTAATACCCAGTATTGAGTCATAAATTCAATATCTGCTATACCTCCCACACATTGTTTCAAATCGACTTTTTGATTGCTGGTAGAGAGTAAATGTTTGCGCATTTTTGCGCGCATTTCACTCACTTCAGTAGATAGCGTAGCCTGGTCTCTTTGAATAGACAGAATGTTGTGACGCACAGTATTAAACGCACTAAGCAGCGATATATCACCACAGATACCGCGGGCTCTCACTAGCGCTTGATGTTCCCATGTCCACGCCTCTTCTTGTTGGTAGCGCTCAAATCCATCAATGTGACAACAAAGTAGGCCCGCATTACCAGATGGCCGCAAGCGTAAGTCGGTTTCATACAACTGACCAAACAAGGTTTTGGTATTCAGTAAGTGCATAATACGCTGAGCAAGTTTGATGTAAAATTGCTGGGCTTCAATAGACTTAGCCCCATTGGTAGCGGACTGGCGAGGCGCGTTGTGCAAAAACACAAGGTCAAGATCAGAGCCATAACCAAGCTCGTAGCCACCAAGCTTGCCATACCCAACAACCGCAAAGCCCAGCTCACCATCGTTTAGATGACTCGGCACGCCAAAGCGCGCTGAAACTTGGTGCCACGCTGCTTCAATAACTTGCTCGAGCAAGACTTCCGCTAATACGGTAAGTTTATCGCTTACATTCACTATGGGTAGCGAGCCACTGATATCACTGGCTGCAATGCGCAGCTGCTGACAAAGCTTAAACTGTCGCCACGTGTCCATAGCAAGCTCCATATCGTCGTGTTCGACCCGTAGCATAGTTTGCCGTAACTCTTGCGCATATTCGTATTTGCTGGTGGTAATATCTGAATTTTGCTGCTGCAAATAGAGCGGGGTGAGCAGTTCATCTAACAGCAGCGGGAAGCGTTTGATTTCATTCGCTATCCACTCACTCCTGTCACACAGTTTTACCAACTGTTGCAGAACATTGGGGTTTTCCAGTAATAAATCTAAATAGGTTGTCCTGCCGGTGATCGCATCTATCACGCCGAAGATTCGTTTTAGTACATTGTTTGCTTTATTGGGATCGAATTTAATCAGCACATACAATATTTCCGGGATGAGTTTATTTAGCGTGTCTTCGCCTTTTTGACCCATCCGATATCCGCGCTGATTAGTTTTGAAATCTTGTAACTGGGTACAAATACCTTGCGCTTCGTCTACGCTAATAAAAGGGGTTAGCGTGATGCTAAATTCTTCTTTATCGAGGGAAAGTTGCCAAGCATCGCGGCATGCGTCAAATAAGGTATCTTCGCTAGTATGAGTATCTTGTGCTTCTTCAACTAATTCATTGAAGTGCCCATGTATTCTAGACATGGTGTTTTGCAGTTTTGCCATAAATTCATCATATGAACTGAAACCAAGCACGGCAATTAATGCGTTTTTCTCCCACTCACTATCAGGCAGTGTTTGAGTTTGTCGGTCTTGGCATTGCTGAAGCGTGTGCTCAATCTTACGAAGAAATAAATAGTCTGTCCGTAGTTGCTCAGTCACATCAGGCTCTACGACTTCAAACTCGGCAAGCTTATCAAGGGTATTAAGTAGCGACTTACTTTGTAACTCAGGCTCTCTACCACCATGAATAAGCTGAAAGCTTTGTGCGAAAAATTCAACCTCACGAATACCACCAGCACCAAGCTTAATATTATTACTCAAACGCCTACGTCTAATTTCCGTAGCAATAAGGTGCTTCATGCTTCTAAGGGCATCAATAGTGGTGAAGTCTAGGTAGCGCCTGAAGGTAAAGGGCTTAAGTATACCGTTTAGCGAAGCTACATCAGTAGAATCATCATTATTGATCACCCGCGCTTTCACCATAGCAAAACGCTCCCAGTGACGGCCTTGCTCTTGGTAATAATCTTCCATGGCGTCGAAGTGCATCACCAAAGGCCCCGACTCACCGAATGGTCGTAAACGCATGTCAACCCGGTATACCTGCCCGTCGGTGGTCACTTTGTTGAGTGCTTGAATCAACTTTTGCGCTAGGCGGGTAAAAAATTGCTGATTTTCTATCGGTTTCTTTTCACCGTTTGTCATGCCTTTTTCGGGATAGGCAAAAATCAAATCGATATCTGATGAAAAGTTAAGTTCGCGGCCGCCTAATTTCCCCATGCCCAATATGTACATGTGAATAGGGCCATTTTCACCACAAGGCACACCATGTTTGTCACTTAGCATGGTGTAAAGCCATTGGTAAGCTGACGTAATTAACACATCGGCTAACGCCGAAACCTGCCTTAACGATTGTGTAATAGTTTGCTTATTAAGCCCATCGCGTAACGTAATCGCCGCCATATGATAATGGCGACAGTGGCGAAGTGTACGAAGCAGCTCGTCTTCGGATTGAATATCTTCCAGTTTTTGCGCAACAGCATAATTGTAAAAGGTATGCGGCTCTTCAGGAATCGATTCATTTAGCATAGCGCCAACCCACTCTGGGTGTTGAAGGCAAGTCTCTGCAAAAAATAACGAGCGGCCGAATAGGGTAGTGAGATCATTTTGATGATGGGCTAAGTCACTAATAACGCGCTCATTATCTGAAAGCTTTTCCCAGGTTTCGTTAGCTTGTTGTGCATTGCTCATGGTAATTGTGTTGTCTGTTGGCATAATACTGGCTTCGACAATAATAAATATTTCAAAACATTGAGATAAAAAGAGTCTGTCACAGTTTTTGGGGCGTAACCACCCTAAGGTTGTGTTTAGGTCAAAGGAGTAATATTACGTGGATGCTTTAATTAAACTCGTGCCGCTAGGTTCTGACTTATGGATTTACCTTGCCATCGATGTAAGTATCGCCCTAGCACTGTTGGTGGTTATGAAGTGGTTGACTGGGCTTATGAGAAAGAACTCAGTGACCGAAGAGCTTGGTATTAAAGATAATTTTGCTTTTGGTATTAGTATAGCCGGTGGCATGTTGTCGCTTTGTATCGTGCTTAGTTCGGTGGTAGGTCGTCATATCGGCCAGGGTTACAGTGAAGCTGCTACAGGTATGGTGACATTCGGTATTGTTGGTATTCTGCTAGTAAAGTTTGGTCGTTTTGCCCATGACAAGTTAGTACTTAATCGTGTAGATACCCACGCTATGATTTCAGAGCGCAGTGTAAGTGTTGCACTGGTAGATGCTGCAAGCTTAGTGGCAAGTGCCATTGTGCTTAAGAATATTATGGTATGGGTAGACGGTAGTGACATGAATGCCATTATTGCCATCGTGACGGGATTCTCTGTCGTACTTACCATGTTACTGGTGATGACCCGTATTTTAGAAGTACGCTATGCAAAAGATAACCAAAACGACTCCTTTCAAGGCGCGCTTCGAAAAGGTCAGTTGGCGTTAGCCATAGAACACTCGGGCAATTTACTAGGCACCGCTATGATTGTTTCAGCAGCGAAAAACTTACTAATTTATAACCCTTCAGGTTATGTAAGTAACGTAACTGGCTGGTTAGTGGTAAGTGTAGCGTTAGCTATTGCATTGCATATATTAGTGCTTATTAATAAAAAAGTGATCATGTTTGGTATGAACTTTAGACAAGAAGTCGACCAGCAACATAATGTTGGCGTAGCTTCACTAGGCTTTACGTTAAGTATCGGTACTGCCATGGTGATAAATGGAGTACTGGGCGGTTAAAGTAGTTTTTAAGCTGTCAGCGTAACGTTGACAGCTATGACCAAAATAAATACTACTGATAATTAGAAGGGCAAATGTACTGGCTGTTGTCGCATAGGGCGATACATAGGCTTTCAGGCAAAACCTTCTGTTTGACGATAGCCTGTTTTTTCTCTTTAGAAAGTTGCTTTACCTTGTATTCAACTTTCGAGGCTGTCGACCTATCTCCAATTAAGAAAATGGCCCTAAATTGAAGCGGGCCTTTTCCCTTTAAAGCACGCGCGCCACCAACAATTTCACCTCTATGCTGAGATATTCTTCGGGCCGGCGAAGTGGTAATGCCCGTGTATAATTGCCCCAGTTTATTTTCTATAAGATAAAGATACCAAGTTGAAGGCTGCTGGTGGGTATTCACGTTGTTGGCTGTTATACTCATTGGCAATTTGAAATACTTCGATAAAGTTGTCTCATCAATGATTTTACCAGATTTTAGTAAAGCGAAAGTGCTTATTGTAGGTGACCTAATGTTAGACCGCTATTGGAGTGGTGGCACAGGTCGTATTTCCCCTGAAGCCCCTGTACCTGTAGTGAATGTTCAGTCATCTGAAGACCGCCCAGGCGGCGCGGCAAACGTGGCTGTGAACGTCGCTACCCTTGGCGCTAAAGTCACCTTACTCGGTATGTGCGGTAACGATGAAAATGCCAAACTTCTACGTGAGCGCTTAGAGTCCTTTGATATTAATTGCCAGTTTTTCTCCGTTGAAGGTCAAGACACAATAACCAAACTTCGGGTGATGAGCCGTAATCAGCAATTGCTTCGCTTAGATTTTGAAAAGAGCTTTGCTGATTCAGATAAATCTGAACTAGAAAGCGCGTTCGATGGCGCCCTTGATGATGTTGATATTGTTATATTATCTGACTACGCCAAAGGGTGCTTAAGCAACCCCCAAGCGCTAATTCAAGCAGCTAAAGCAAAAGGTAAGCGCGTTATTGTCGACCCTAAAGGCAGTGACTTTAAAAAGTACGCTAACGCTACGCTTATCACACCGAACATGGAAGAACTAAACCATGTGGTAGGTGAGTCTACTTCTGAGAAATCATTAGTATCAAATGCACAGCAGGTTAAAACTGACCTCAATTTGGATGCGCTACTGCTAACCCGCTCTGAACAAGGGATGACCTTGTTCGAAGGAAACAATGCAGAGTTTCATTTACCTGCAAAGGCCAAAGAAGTTTATGACGTAACGGGTGCCGGCGATACTGTGGTATCAACGCTAGCCGTGGCGCTCGCAAGCAAACTCCCCCTGCAAGCGGCTTGTGTATTGGCCAACTTAGCGGCCAGTGTGGTGGTTGGGAAATTAGGTACGTCTACCGTTACCAATACCGAGTTAGCGCTAGCCTTAGGTGAACAATCTGTGCATCTCGATGGCGGTGTGATGACCGAAGGTCAGCTTGAGATGGCGATGGCTGCGGCGAAAGCTAGGGGCGAACGTATTGTAATGACGAACGGTTGTTTCGATATTCTCCATTCTGGCCATGTGGCTTATTTAGAAGAAGCCGCGCAGTTAGGTGACCGGCTTATTGTCGCAGTAAACACCGATGCATCAGTGACCAAACTCAAAGGCCCTGGAAGGCCTGTGAACAACACTAATCGCCGAATGGCAGTACTAGCAGGCTTAAGTGCGGTTGATTGGGTAGTGCCCTTCACTGAAGATACGCCACAGCGATTAATTGCCTCGTTATTGCCAGATATATTGGTGAAAGGCGGTGATTATCAAATTGATGAAATCGCTGGTGGAAAAGAAGTGATTGCCAACGGCGGCGAGGTGCAAGTGTTAACGTTTGAAGATGGCGTTTCTACCACCGGGATCATTGAGCGTATAACACGAAACAAGTTAACCTAGGGTTTTCGTCGTTACCTCAATTTTTGTTTCAGTAAATGTAAAATGTAGTCGTTTGCTAGCCGCACCCGTTAACCGGTGAGCTAGCAAAATGAGCAGTTTTTTCAAACGGATATCAGCATGTACGAAAGTTACTATGGACTTAACGCTAAACCTTTTCAGTTAACACCAGACCCAGGCTTCTTTTTTGCCAGTAAGTGGCACAAACGCGCCATGTCATACCTTCAGTATGGGTTGTCGCAGGCGGAAGGGTTTATTGTTATCACAGGTGATATTGGTACAGGGAAAACCACCGTCGCGAATAGTTTACTGGCTGAAATTCAAGACGATATTTTTGCGGCTCAAATAGTCACCCCCAAACTGTCGCCTGATGAGTTGGTAAAAATGGTGGCGTCAAAGTTTGATATCAACACTGACGGAAGAAGCAAAGCTGAAATTTTAAAGATGCTTGAGGTGTTCTTATACGACCTAAGCACCCAAGGCCGCCGCGCATTGCTGCTTGTTGATGAAGCGCAGAACTTACCGTTAGAGTCTATTGAAGAACTGCGCATGCTGTCTAACTTTCAGCTTAATGGTAAGCCGTTAATACAAAGCTTTTTATTAGGGCAAGAAGAGCTGCAACCTATTTTACGAGCACCCAATATGGAGCAGTTCAGGCAGCGTATAGTGGCTTCATGCCATTTAGCGCCGCTCACGTTAGATGAGTGCAAAGAGTATATTGAATATCGCTTGCATCACGCAGGCTGGAACGGCGAAGATTTATTTTCAGAAGGGGCCTATGAGCGCATTTATCAGTTTACCCGTGGTGTGCCCCGTAAAATAAATACGCTTATGGATCGCATCATGCTGTTTGGCTTTTTAGAGGAGCTTAAAAGCTTTGATGAAGAGGCGGTAAGTGAGGTAATAGATGAAGTTAAAGCTGAAATGTTTGAGCCTGAGAGTGGGGTGGGTAGCGAAAATTTAGAGGTGCCACATGATGGACGCTATCACCCTAGTAGACCATTGATGACGCCTGCAGGGAATGAAGTTCAAGATACGCAATACTATTTAGACATGCTCGTAGAGTTGGTTGATGCTTTAGATGACGCGATTGGCCATAAGGTTAAGCTAACGCAATATATTGACAAACTTATGAAGAAAAAATTTAAAACCTACGTTCGCCTAAAAGCAGACGATAAAAAAGAGTCCCAGTAAAAAATTGTTTTACTGAGACTCCATAATATTATTGATAGGTATAGGTAACTGAAAGCGTTATTCGCCTATCGGTGTAATCGCTGCCAAACAAACTGTTTCCGTTCGACAAGTCGCCGCTTTTGTCCAAGTAGGTTATAGATAAGCTGGTCTCTAAATTGTTCCCAATAGTTCTTGATAGTCCGATCAATGCATTCCAGTTATCCGATGAACCATCTAGTGAATTGTCATCTGATTGACCGTCAATTTTTGCGAAGTTAATTTCTGAGTTTAAACTAGTGTAAGAACCAATTTGATAAGATAGAGAGCTTCCAAGCGAAAGAGTCCGTTGTAATCTATTCTGATCTAAATAATCATTTTCGGAAAAAAGCCAAGTAAATGCCCATATGACTCGCGAAAAGTCGTAACCCACTTGCAGGTTAGTTCGCTTTTGTAGAATAACGCTATCATCAAATTCAATATTTAAAGAGCTTAATTGAACAAATTGTTCATCAATACTGGGAGTATAAGAGAGACTGTCTGGCTGGAAGCAGTTTGAAATAGTTGTTGAACCAACTGGGCATACAAATACTCCTAAGTTTTCAGGGTTGGCTAATAGCCGAGAAGTATTCGTAACTTCCTCACCGTATGAAAGCGATGATCTGAAATGTTTGGAGTTATACTCAATGCTGGCCGACGCGGACTCCCCGTAAAACCTTCTACCATAGTTACCGTTTATTTGTGTTCTGGATGATAATGCCCACTTAAGATCTAACCCAACAAAAGACTCACTACTATTCTCTGACTCATCTGAGTCGCTCTGGTTTAGTGTAACAGAAATGTATCTATTTTCATTCTGTCTATAAGTGATACCCGCGCCATATGAGTTGTATTCACGCTTCGCCGTAGCGGAGTCTAATCTTCCTTCGATTTGATTTGCTTCGTGTCTTGCAGTTACCCTTATCGCCCAACTATTGCTCATTCGTATATCAGCAAATCCATTAGCGCTTCTCGTTACAAAGTCGCTATCACTTGAATTGTTATTAGCAGTATTTTGATATGCGCCATCTAGTTCCCAAATCAAATACCGAGCGTATTCACCATTGGTTACACTACCATTAATTTGATAGGAGTCGTTGTCAAGCGCGGTATCACCAATTGTGACGGAAGATTCTGAGGATACATCTGAATACGAAGCGGTACCTTGTAGGTTAACCCAGTTATTTTGCTCAACTAACACGTTTGCTCTTAAAGTATTGCTACGCGTTTTTGCCAAACTGTCTGAATTGGTAATAAAATCTGATAATAAATAGTTGGTAGAATCAGTATTTCGATACGTTAGGGCGCCAGATGCTTGAAAATCAAGTAGCCTTTCAAATGGAGTCCACTGTGCTGAATAAGTGTATTCTGCATAGTTTTGCGTTTGACCAGCGGTGTCATTTTCGCGATCTACGTGAGTTAGTGTTCCAGCCCATAACCCCCGGATTGTTTTGCTTCGATATGAAGCATAGACGGAAGGTGTCACCGTAAGTGTAGTGAGGGATAGCACGCCACTTTCTTCACTCCTGATATTCTGTTCGATAACATCTGCGTTGACGGAGCCAGTTAAATCAAACTGCGCCAATGCAGTCGGTGAAACGGCGGTAAATATAGGTACAAAAAGTAAGGACCTTTTGTTTCTTACTGAAAGCAATGTATTAATCTTTGCGCTCAGAATAGTAATATCCATAATATCCGCTTCCGTCGGTGTCATGATGTATGGATTTATTTACCACAAATCCAATAGCCATTTCGGGGTTTAATCGTTCTACTGACATCTTTACATCAGCAAGCTTAGCTTTTCCTTCTTCAACTACAATAACGGCTTGGCCAGCGAAATTAGCTAAAATTGCACTTTCATTGATACCTATCAGAGGGGGGGTATCAAAAATCACTACACGATCGGGGTACCGATTTGCAAATTCGTCTACTGTCTCATGCATCTTTTGGCTTGCAAGCATTTCTGTCGATAAATGATGCGATTTTCCAGCGGGTATTATTTTCAGTTTGTCAATATTAGTTGGATATAAAACTTCCGATATATCCTCGACATCGCCCGTCAAATATTCCATTAGCCCCTTTCTTCGTTCTAAGCCGAGGGTATTGAGAACATTGGGCTTCAATACGTCAGCGTCTACTAGTAAAACTGTTTTATCTTGCTCAGCTGCGATACTTAGCGCAAGATTGGTAGCAGTAAAAGTTTTTCCTTCAGAAGGACGACTGCTTGAAACCATAATGATGTTTGGGTTGTGTAAAGTTTTTGCTAGTGAGCCAAAAGCATTTGCTAGCAACTTTCTTTTTATTTCCCGATATTCCTCATTAATTTGCTTTCTCTCGCCTAGAACAGAAATGTGACCTTTTTCACTCAGTCGTTGCAAATCAATTGTAAATTCCGACAAGGTGTTTGGAGGAGAGGGATTTCTATTAAAAGTGCTATCCATACCTTTCGGGTCATCGGAATGATAACTATCGTTGTCAACTACTTGCTTTTCGGATTTTGTGGTACGAGATACATTTTTGGCTTCTTTTTGCTTTTGAAGAGCTTTTTCAATTGTGTTTCGCATTATAGAAGCCCTTCAAAAAGCTGAATATTCATAAAGTCTGCAGTAACAAGTGCAGCATACATAGTAACTATTGTTCCAGATGAAAGTAAAAATAGGGCTAGTCGCACGCGATTTTTCTTATTTATATTTGAAATATCCAAATGTGTGACGGTCCCCCAAATTGGAAAGTCAGAAATCTGCAGTAACTGTTTTGGACGAAGTAAAATTGGGGTGAGCTGACTAACCAAAAACGCCACGCCAATACCGGTAACAAATCCTACTATAAGGACTGCGGTATATAGAATGAGACGATTTGGTCCAGATGGCCTTTTAGGCAAGAGAGGAGGTTCTATGATTCTAAATTGTAAATCCTCGGCAGAAACATCTGCTCTTCTTGATAAGTCCGCTGATTCTCTTCGAGAAAGTAACTCCTCATATTTCCTTTTCGTAATATCGTAATCGCGGTTAAGCGCTGAAGACTCAGCCTCAATTTGAGGTATGAGGTCTACCTTAGACTCTAACTCGGCAATTTTACTTACAAGGTCACCTTCTTTAACCTTCAATGAAGCAATTTGGCTTTCAAGTCGGCTAACTTCTAATTTAATCTCTCTGTTTAGTTCACTTAAAGGAAGGCTACTATCGTTTCCTTCTTGATTTAAAAACGCTTCAATTTCTCTTTTACGCGCGCCTTCAAGGCTATCCAACAAATTTTTTGTTTCTATAACGTCAGGATGAAGTTCGGTAAAGCGAAGAGTTAATCTATCAAGTTCTTCCTCGAGAGCAATTATTCGAGCATCATAACGAGTTCGGAGAATTGGCTCGTCTTGGTTTGTAATACCGAAACTATCAAAGGAATTTTTCCCAGACATTTGGTTATTCAATGAGTCGGATTGCTGACGAGTTTGGCGAATTTGAAGGCGAGTTGTTTCAAGTTCTGTTTTAAAGCTTTGAAGGTTGGCGAAATAGGTACCTGCTAACGGTAATATATCATTATACTGTATCTTGAAATTGGCTACTCTTTGTTCGGCTTCACCTAAGCGAGCTTCGTAATCGGCAATTTGCTCACTCAAGAATCGCCCTGCAGTATCAGTATCTTTTCTATTATTGCCAAGCGCTCCTTCAACAAAAAGATCTAAGGTTTCTTGAACGACCCTTTGAGCTACTAGCGCATCTTTGTTAGAAAATGAAATGTTGTATATATTGTCGCGACCTGTCGAGGAAAGCTTTATCTGGTTCGACAAGCCAGTAACGAGTGCATCGAAAGAAGACTCACTATCAGTGATAAGATCTAAGTCACTTTCTCTAGCAATCTTTTCAACATTACTTCGGCTTAGCAGAGTTCTCGCCATCATCTTTATTTCTTGATCTGGATTTGTCTGAATTGCTAAGCCGCGCAAAAGAGGTTGAAGAACAGAGCGTGTATCAACAAATACTTGTGCTTTGGATGAAAAAACATCTGGTAGCGAATACACATACAAAAAACCGATAGGGCAAATTAACCACGAGAAAATCATCACGTAACGTTTTTTGATCCAAATACCTTTAACGAAATCAAGTACTTGTGTCAAAGTTTGTTGTAAGTCCTGCATATAATTATTTGTTCCGTTTACTACTAGAACTAGAACCAAGCTTCTGGAATGATTATTATATCTCCAGGCAGCATGTCTACATTTTTCGAAATATCGCCATCTTTAATTAAATCATCAATCTCAATACGATACGTTTTTTGTTGTCCTTCAATAACTCGAACTAGCTTAGCATCATTACCATTAGCAAATTCAGTTAAACCTCCGACGGCGATCATTAAATCGAGCAGAGTCATATGCTCAGTGAAACTAACAGCACTTGGATTTGTAGCCTCGCCTATGACTCGAACTTGTTCACTGAGTGGGCCGGAAAAATTATTCACGCTAACAGTTACTCGAGGGTTATTGATGAACTTAGAAAGTTGTTCTTCAATCTCTCTAGCAAGCATAGTTGGAGTTCTCCCTGCCACGTCAATATCTTCCACCAAAGATGTCGTCACTTTTCCGTCAGGTCGAACTACAAATTGTCCCGATACTTCTGGATTCCTCCATACAAAGATGGTTAAGGAATCTCCAGGACCTATTAGATAGTGATAGTCGTTGACATCGGTGGTTAGTGAAGGGCGAGTTGTAGCCTGTGGTAAGGAGGGCTGATTACTACATCCTGCCATTGAGAGTATTAGTAATGTAGTGCAAATTGTGATTAAGCTTTTAAAGCGGTACATAAGAGATCATCCTACACTCATATGGTTAATTTAAGCGTTCTTATGTTTACCCTACGGTAATTGTCACTATAATGCCAACATCAAATCTAGTCTATTAGAAAAAATCCATTTATGATGTTACAAAAGGCGTTAGTTTTTAAAGGGAGCCGTGAGTGGCAATAAATAGTCGAAAGCAAAATAAGCGCTCTAATATATTAGTTGTTACAGAAGCGCTTCTCATAGCATATATGGGATATATATCTCATTTTATTCTTACTCAAGTGGGTATGTCGCCTAGCGTTGCCGTTGAAAAACTGGTTATTAATATTGGACTGTTAACATTTGCCATTTTAGTTTGCTCTCTGTCGGTCGGGCTCTACGAAGCAAAACTTCGAGAAACATTTAGGGGGATTATCAGGCGAATCTTTGTAAGTGTTGGGCTCAGTTATTTTTTGGTGGAAGTGTTGAGTAGAGCTCTGTTTGACGATTTGGTCATGGATGCTTACTTTCTTCCAGCTTCGGTTTGTTCAATTATTATTACTCTCGTCATATTTAGATATTTTACCAATAGGTTGGGATTGCTGGGTTTAGGCAAAGTAAGAATACTGGTTCTAGGAGCGGGAGAGAGAGCTTCGATAATTGAAAAAAGAATGAGAAGGGATGTCGATAGAATTGGATTTGATTTAATTGGCTTTATTCCAGTTCCGGGAGATAATCGCGAAGAAGGTATTCGCCGAGAAAATATAGTTCATGTTAAAATTGATGAAAATTTCCAACAATTTATCAACGATAATGATATTGAAGAAATTGTTATCGCTTGTGACCAGCGAAGAGGAACTTTACCAGTAGAAGTACTGTTTGATTGTCGATTAAGGGGAATTGAAGTAACTGAGTTGCTTGATTTTATGGAAAGAGAAACTGGTCAGATTGTTGTTAATCTCATGTATCCCAGTTGGGTGATATATTCCAATGGTTTTCAAAGCCAAAATTATTTGCGGGACGCCCTAGACTACAGTTTGAACATGATTTTAGCGTTAATAATTTTTGTATTTGTTTGGCCTATCATGTTGGCTACAGCACTAATCATCTATTGCGATGACGGTAAGCGTACAGGTGTTTCTGTACTATATAAGCAAGAGCGAGTTGGATTGAATGGGAAGCTATTTAAGATTCTCAAATTCCGGAGCATGAGACCTGATGCAGAAAAAGACGGTGCTAAGTGGGCGAGTAAAAATGATGACAGAGTGACTCGTATTGGTCATTTTATCAGAAAATATCGGGTTGATGAGCTCCCGCAATTACTAAATGTTTTTAGAGGTGAAATGTCATTCATTGGGCCTCGTCCAGAGCGGCCTCAGTTTGTTGAGCAGCTTGTGAAAGAAGTACCTTACTACAACCAGAGGCACAATGTTAAACCAGGCTTAGCAGGCTGGGCACAGCTTAATTACCCTTACGGTGCGAGTGTAGAAGATTCAATGGAAAAGCTGAAATTTGACCTCTATTACGTAAAGCATCAAAGTTTATTATTAGATATATTAATTCTCATTCGGACAGTCGAAGTTGTATTGTTTGGTAAGGGGCGCTAACGATGAAACTCGATAATCGCTTAAATGCGATGACTGTTGATGTAGAAGATTACTTTCAAGTGTCAGCATTTGAAGGTGTAGTGGATAAAAAGGATTGGGACGGCATAAGCTTAAGAGTTGGTGATAACACTCACCGATTACTTGATTTGTTTGCAAAGCATGATGTGAAGTCAACATTTTTTACTTTAGGCTGGGTAGCACAACGATGTCCTGATGTAATCAAGCGTATTGTCAATGAAGGGCATGAATTGGCAAGTCACGGCTTAGCTCATAGGCGAGTGACTACTATGACGCCTCAAGAGTTTAAAGATGATGTTCAACAAAGTAAGCAAATCTTAGAAGACATAGGTGGTGTTGTACTTAAAGGTTACAGAGCACCAAGCTTTTCTATAAATGAAAATAATGTATGGGCTTATGAGATTATAAGAGATTTGGGCTTTACCTATTCATCTAGTACTTACCCTATAAAACATGATTTATATGGTGTGCCTTCTTGGCCAAGGTTTAAGTATATTAATGATAGCGGGCTAGTGGAAGTTCCTATTCCCACTATTAGGAAAAATAATGAAAATGTAGGGATTGGTGGAGGAGGATATTTCAGACTCTATCCTTACTGGCTATCTAGACGTCGAATTTTCAAGTATATGAAGGATGAGAGCGAGCCGTATAGCTTTTATTTCCACCCTTGGGAAATTGATGAAAAGCAACCTCGGTTGACGAGAGCTCCATGGAAATCAAAATTTAGACATTATATAAATCTTTCTCGTATGGAAAGTAAAGTAGAACAATTGTTGAAGGACTATAATTGGGGCACTATGTTGCAAGCATACGATTTAGATAGCAGTTCGAGGATATGAGGTACTCCGATGTTTAGGGACGAACGAAGGAAGTTGTGGCTTAACCTATTCTTGGTTTTTGTATTGTGGCTAACGATTTGTTTTACCGGAATTTATACAGCTGCAAAAATTTGGTATAGCAATGAAATCTTCAATCATGGCTTCTTTGTTTTACCTGGATCGCTTTATCTCATATACTTGAAACGCAGAGATTTACTTTCTCAGCCTATTAACCCTGCTTTATTACCAGTAGTACTAATTTTACCCGCGTTGCTAGTCTATGTCGCTGGATTTGCTGGTGATATTCAACTTCTATTACACCTCGCTACATTCTCTTTGTTCCCGCTTCTAATCTGGAGCGTCATAGGGCATCGTGCGGCATGGCAAATATTTTTCCCCCTTTGCTTTATCATGTTTAGCGTTCCAATAGGGGAACAGTTAATCCCTTATCTACAGCAGATCACCGCTGATGGCTCTGTATATCTTTTAAAATTGTCAGGAATTCCACTTTTTAGAACTGGACTTTATATTGAAATTCCCCAAGGAAGGTTTCTTGTCGCTGAAGCATGCTCAGGTGTAAGCTTTTTTATTGCTAGTTTGGTCATTGGAAGCCTCTATGCGTATCTAAATTTTAAGTCATCTCAAAAGCGAATCCTGTTTACACTTATTTCAATATTCCTTCCGGTTCTGGCAAATATCGTCAGAGTATATGGGATTATTCTCGTGGCCTATTGGAGTGATATGGAGCACGCCGCAGGTGCAGATCATATTATTTATGGTTGGTTCTTTTTTGCTTTTGTCATTTGCTGCCTACTTGGCCTAGGAGAATTGCTAAGAGAGAAGTCAGAAAACGACAGCGCTCATAAACCAAACGTTATTGAAAATACTAGCCAATATTCAGCGACTCGGTTATGGGTTATTTATACTATTTTGATTGCCACGGTGGTGTGGCTCTATTGGATTTCTGTGTACATAACGAAGCCTACTGAAATGAAGCAAGGTATTCCTTTCTTGCAAGATGTAGGCGAATTAGACTGTAATAGCGGGTTTGAGTGGTCACCTAATTTCAATAAACCTTCGACAACATTAATGCAGTATATCGGTAATCCCAATAGGTGTGACGCTCAATACTACCAAGCTTGGTTCGACGAAATAGATAATGAACTGGTTTCAGACTTAAATAAACTTTACGACGAAAAAAGTTGGTCACTAGTCAGAAATGAGGCACCAGTTAAACTAGCTTCTGGAGTTGAAGTTTCAGTTAGAATTATAATTTCTCCAGCGGGAGAAGAGAGAAAAGTTGCTTACTGGTTTCAAATAGGTGAGTTCATATTTGGAAGCCCAGTAAAGGCAAAACTATACCAAACATTTACAGTTATGAAAGGTGGGAATAATACTGGTGTGATTCATGTAGTATCTTTACCTGTTAATTCGGATATGGCAGCACAAGTTGAAAAGTTAAGTTGTTCATTGCCTTCAAAATGTAACTGATAAGAATCTTATGAAAAAAACACTTCTACTAACAGAGAATTTTCCTCCAATTAACGGTGGTAGCGGCCGTTGGTTCTGGGAGCTATATTCCCGTCTACCTACTGATAAGGTTTTTATTGCTACACATAATGTTGAAGGAAGTGAGTCTTTCGACAAACTTCATAATTTAAACATTATTAGGCTTTCACTTGTATCTCGGGAGTGGGGGTTAAGAAGTTCCTTAGGCTTAAAGTTTTACTGGAAAAGCTTTTGGGCAATTAGGAAGCTTATTAAAAAGCATGATATTGAAGAAATTCACTGTGGACGTGTAATTCATGAAGGGGTGACGGCATGGTTGTTACACATGTTTTCAGGCATATCTTACCGGTGTTTTATACACGGCGAAGATGTTGAAACTGCTGCCACAAGTAGGGAGCAAAGCTGGCTCGTACGACAGGTTTGCAAAAACGCCATAAACTTAATATGCAACAGCCACAATAGTGCGAGTTTAGTCCAATCTCTAGGATTCAGTAGCTTAGATAAGTGTGACGTATTACACCCGGGTGTGGACACGGAACGTTTTAAGCCTTCTCCTGTAGATAATACGTTTAGAGCAAAGATGGGATGGGAAAGAAAATTTGTTCTGCTTACCGTTGGTAGACTTCAAATGCGAAAAGGGCAAGATATGCTTATAAAAGCATTGCCTCAATTGCTAGAAAACAACGAAAATTTACACTATGCAATTGTTGGGAAAGGCGAAGCACTAGAAGAACTTAAAACTTTAGTTAGTGATAATAACTTGTCAGAAAATGTTGATATCCTGACTGATGCTGACGATAACCTTATGACAAAGTGTTATCAGCAGTGTGATTTATTCGTGCTACCTAATAGGACTATTGGTAACGATATCGAAGGATTTGGTATGGTTTTATTAGAAGCTCAAGCATGTGGTAAATTTGTAGTGGCAGGTGATTCAGGAGGAACAAAAGAGGCCTTACTAGAAGGCAAGACGGGTTTTATTATCAATTGTAGTTCGGTCAGTAATGTTGCTATTGGTTTGGCAAAAAGCATAAATGAAGTGCATTCGCGAATATTAGACCCCACTGCACTACATGAAGACATTCACATGAAATTTGGCTGGGGACATCACGTTTCTAAGTTTAAACGCATCATAGGCTAAAAAAATGAATATATTTGTTTTGTCCGCTGGCAGAGCCGCTTCAACGACCTTTGCTCGAGCATGTGTATATATTGATAATTATAGCTGCGCTCATGAATCTAATGCACAGATGCTTTTTCCTCAGCGCATGACTTACCCAAATAATCACATTGAAGTAGACAATCGGTTAGTTTGGTTTTTACCTCTTATTGAAAGCTATTCTAAAGGCGAAACTTATTTTGTTTACCTAAAGAAAGACTTAGATAAAATTGCTCATAGTTATGAACTGCGCTGGGGGTTAAGAGAATCTATTGTGAAGGCCTTTGGTCATGGAATATTGATGCGGCCTAAAATTTCTCACCTTGAACGAATTGACATTTGTAGGTCTTATACACAGTTTTGTGAAGAATCAATACTTTCATTTATTTCCGATAAAAGGTCAATAACGATAGAAGTCGATAATATTAAAGAAGGTTTTGATCAATTTTTTGATGATATCGGTGCTTGTGGAGACAAAGAGGCTGCGTTGGAAGAATTATCTATTAAATACAATGTCAATTCTCAGTCTTTCAAAAGCAAATTTAAACGCTTTCTTAGCAATAACTTCTTGTTTTAAAGATTTATTTTTATCAATGCTGGGTTTACATACTGTTCAAAAATACTTATTGATGCCGGTTTGGTTAAGTGTCCATAATCAAAACTGATTAATTCCCCGTTAAATTTCACTGTGCATTTGATAGGAGAACGCTTTGTTTCACATAACTTATCAATTAAGGAAATATAGGTAATATCAGGATACCCTTCCATCAATTTACTCAATTTAATATTTGTTTTAAGAATAGAACCATCCAATTTATTTGAAGTCAGTGTATCCTTAAATTCTCCATTCTTTGCGTAAATAATAGGAAGAGAGGGATACCATTGAGGAACTGGACCTAAAACAATTATTTGCTCTACACCATTATCTTTCAATATTTGTAGCGTATTTTTCCAATCCATTTTTTCATGTTTATCTTTCATGGCTATCAAGACAATATCAGGTTTTATCTTTGCAATACTTGCTTTCGCCAGTTCATTTGCCTTATCGCAAGCGGCTCTTAGTTTACTGGCAGTTCCTAACTTTTGTGTAAAGCTAGGGTAGCAACCAGATGACGTTACTTGATGAATAGTCGTTTTTGATTCAAGCTTTTCTCTTAAACCCACTGCAATTGCGGCTAAATGTGAATCTCCCCACAAAAATATTCCGCCCGAGTTGACTGGGTCTATGCAGTAGGGTGAAAGAGAAATGACCCCACTACTTGAAATATTTTTACTAACATTACAATCTTTTGTAGGCCCATCTTTTTCCTTATTCATTGCCTTATATTTAGCAATAAAACTATTTGCGGGTAGTTCCGAGATAGGTCTAATTGGGTGGCTTATTCCATTGAGGCTATATATCACAATTGATAATGTTACGGCTAAGCCTGTAGGCAGCAAAAATGAATATGAGCGGGTATTCTTTTCAATCAGGTTAAACGATAGAAAGCCCAACAGAATTGATAGGGATATACCAATCAATATTGGTAAGTGGTCAATTTCATGCTCTCTATTATTAAGGTAAACCACTATTGGCCAATGCCAAAGGTAGATGGAGTATGACCATTTACCAATTTGGTTCAAAATATAGCTTTTGAAAAATATAATATTTTGGCAAGAGGATAAAATAATCAAATATACGCCCAACACAGGCAATAGGGCATAATATGATGGCCAAGCTAGCTCGTTGTTTATAACCAATAACGAAATCCCAATCAATGTAAAACCAGTCATCAGAGTGCAATGCTTCAACCTCCTATTTAAATTTATAGGATATATGAATGCCAGTGCGCCAAAGAGCATTTGCCATGCTCTAGTTGGAAGCAGGAAGTATGCTGCGTCAGGCCATGTCCGAGAGGCGTATACACTTAATAAAAAGCTAACTAATAGGGATATCGTAATACATAATTTAGTTAACCGTAATGAAGACAATTTTACTAATAACACGATGATCAAGGGGTAAATTAAATAAAACTGCCATTCAACGGAAAGTGACCAAGTGTGCAGTAGCCAGTTTTCGTGTGCATGTGCTGAGAAATATCCAGACTCCTGCCAATAAGTGATATTTGAAAAAAAACCTAGACTAGAATAAACATGTTTAGAGAGAGTTTTGTATTCTATGTTGTAAAAACTGAACCATCCCATCACGAGTAAAAATATGCAAAGTACTGCTAAGGCGGGTATTATTCTGCGGGCCCTGGCTAAGTAAAATGCAGAAATAGAAAAGTTACCTTCTTTAATTTTCCCCAAAATAATTGCCGTCATGAGGTAGCCAGATATGACGAAAAAAATATCTACACCGATAAAGCCACTGGGTAGCCATTGTTGATTAAAATGAAAAAGGACGACGGAAATAACAGCAAACGCGCGCAACACATTAATATCATAGCGAAAATTCAAACTCATCGAGAAGTCCTTTTTCTCATTATCTGACACTTAATTGTGTCGTATACTAATAGTAAGCTGATACCTAGAAAACTCATAAAACTAGCTAAATTTCCAATGGAGTAATTGATAGTTCAAATACAATGCGAATGACTTTAATGCGAAAAATTCACGCAAAAGTATATTGATCAATAGTCAATAAACCAAGGCTAATATAACGCTGTTAGCCTTTTTCTATTTACCGGTTAGCTATATCAATCGATAAGCTTTAAAGTTAGCGTTTAAACCATTAAGATAATCTTACAACTTAACGTACTTTTTTTCATGAAAAATATTTTATTGCTATATCTTAGTGTTTTTGCATTATTCCTTTTGGGTCTTAATATTTATGGGTTAACACAAACTTTAGACCTAGGTGATTTAACCACTGATAATTTGCGATTTAAAAATAACGATGTATTAATTTCTAAGAGCGACTTTATTTATCAGTTATTTAAGCTCGAGGGTGAGAGTAATAAATCCTACGCGGAAAGGGCGACTAAGGTCGTTGCGTCGGGAATGGCTCATTTACATTGGGAAAAATATGCTCCTGAGGAATTCAATCAAACGGTTCCTGCATGGGAAAACTATATTCTTTATGCTATGGGAAAATGGTCTGGAATCCCAGAGTATGAGCGTTATCACTTTGTTTCTACAGAAAAATCGATTGAAAGAGGTATTGGCATTTGTGGAGATGCATCAATGCTACTATCCCAAAAACTAACTGAAAACAACATTGATAATAAAATTGTCACAGTTCCCGGCCACGTTATGGTTGAAGCTAACTTCGACGGGGATAAACAGTTGCTTGATCCTGACTTTGGCGTTGTGCTTAGCAAAGGAGGACAGTTTTATCGTGAAAATCCAGATGAACTTGAAAAAATCTATAATGCTTATGGATTCAATGGTAACGGTGAAGGAGTGGTCATTGCCGGGATACGTGAGAAGATTACCTATTGGAATGGTGCTCAACATTTTATTACTAAGAAGTATTACTTTGAAAAAGCAAGCTATGTTGCCATTTGGTTTCTGCCTATATTTTTTCTACTAGTTGTATGCTTTGTTTTAAAAAATGATAAAAAGGTTTATAAGTAATGTTGAAGTATATACTAATAAAAATGACGGACGGCGTTTTGTACGGAACTGGCTTCCTTTTATTTTACGGAGGGGTGGGTGGCGTCCTATTTTTACTCATAACAGACTTATCCGTATTCCAAATAACGTCCAAAATTTCAGAGGTTAGTGGGCTTGAGGAAAAAGCCATTCAACAACCAGATGCAATCAAAACCCGTGTAGTAAAAAAATTCTTGGCACCAAGCAGCAAAATCCCAAGTAATTATAAGGTCATACGCGTTAATGAAACTGGAACTAGCTTCGTCGCTGCTGTTAAGGATGCTCATGAGAATGGAGGGAATACAGCTATTATTCTAGCACCGGGCACATATGACATAGATAGAACGGTATATATTCGACAGCCAGGAATATTCATTACATCAGAAACGGGCTCCCCATACGATGTCCGAATAAAAGGCCGAGGTGTATTTGCCTCTGGGCGTGAAGGTGTATTGATTCGAGTGTCTGCGAACAACTTTACTATTGATGGCATAACGTTATCAGACTCGCCAAATCACTTAATTCAAATTGCTGCAGAAGATAACGCAAGCTATGCAACCGTCAATAATATGATCTTAGAAGATGCATATGAGCAATTTTTAAAGGTTAGTTATAACCGTAAGTCCAAAGCTGATAATTTCTCTTATGAAGGGAAAGTGACAAATTCGGTTTTTCAGTATACCCAAGGGCTCGCTTACAATTTCTATACTGGAGGTATAGATGCTTTAGGTGCGAAAGGGTGGATTGTAGAGAACAACGTATTTCGAGATATTGCTAGCCCAAGTAAACACATTGCTCAGCATGCTGTTCATTTTTGGGTTAATTCTGAGAATAATATCATTCGCAATAACCTTTTTATCGATAACGATCGCGCGATAGGTTTTGGAATGCCCCTTAAAAATCATTCTCAAACGGTTGAGTTTTCTAGTAGAGGCGGCGTGATTGAAAATAACGTGATTTTCCATGCAAAAAATGGAGATCCATTCGGAGATGTGGGGATTGTTCTTGAGGCCAGCGAGGGTACGGTTATAAAAGATAATACTATTTATGTAGAGCATGATTATCCTCGCGCAATAGAATATCGTTTTAAAGAAAGTAAGTTAGTTAAAATTAGAGGAAATAAAACAAACAAGACGATTACTTCTAGGAATGGTGGTACAGCTGAACTATCTAATAATAGTGAAACCCTATCGAAAGAAGAATTTATAGTAAAATATAACCAAATTATGAACAATCTTGGTATAGATGAAATAAAAGCGCCTATAATAGAAGAAGAAGAGAAATGACAGAGTTACATTGTGGCGAAAACCCATTAGTTTCTATAATAATTCCTATTTTTAACCGAGAAAATCTTGTAGATCGGGTTCTCAATACAGTGTTAAATCAAACTTATCGACACTGGGAATTACTCTTAATCGATGATGCCAGCACCGACGACACTAAAGTTAAAATTGATTCTCTGTGCGGTGATGATACTCGTGTTAAATGTATAGATAACGTTCACTGCAAAGGTCCAAGTGGTGCCAGAAATACAGGCTTAGATTATGCGACTGGTAAGTATATTGCTTATCAAGACAGTGATGACGAGTGGATTAATGTTCATTTAGAAACCATGGTACGTTATTTAGAAAAATACGCTGACAAGATAGACCTCATGACTGCTGATCCTCTAAGGAAGTATGAAGGAACAGAAGAGGTTTTTAATTACGACAAACTTGATGTGACTAAAATTTCCTATAGCAAACTTGATGAAGGCTACCTCTTTGCGGAGGAAGAAATTTTCGATAAGCAGTTAAGAGGTAGAGTGGTTACGACTCAATGTATGGTAGGGAAAGCAGAGTTGATGAAATCAGTACGCTGGAATGAAAAACTCAATGCTGCTGTCGATATTATGCATAATTTAGAACTGTGTGCTAAGAATATAGGTGTTTGTCACATCAGTGAGTACCACGCTATTTATTGGGCCCATGATGATAACCTGACAAATGTATCAGGTGTACATAGTCCTAATAGAATGGAACGCGTGCATGGGGCTTTTGCGCTCTATTGGGAGCTTGTTCTAGCTGAATTAAAGTTAACGTATAAGCAAGAAGAGTACGTTAAGAGTAATTTGGCTAAATGCTATGCTTGGCACTTAGGATATGAAACTTTTGAACCTCAAAATAAATTTTTAGTTGCTATAGAGTATTACAAGAAGGCATTGAAGCTGTTGCCAAATGATGCTCACATTCTGAAAGCATTACGTAAAGCGAAGCTAAAACTCTTCTTAAGCAAATTTGGACTCTATTATGGAAAATAAACGAATTGCTGTATGTTTTTTTGGTATTACTCGCTCACTGAAGCATACTCTACAAAATATTAATACGCATGTTGTTAATCCGGCTAGAAAGCTTGGTGAAGTAAGGCTTTATGCTCATTTCTTCGATCAGAGGTGTATTGTAAATCCTCGGAGCGGTGAGTGTTGTAAGCTTGATGAAAATGAATATAAGTTACTTAATCTTGACCAAGTAACCATTGATCAACCCGATGAATTTTTAGCCCATTCTGATTTTGTTCAAGTTTCTAGATATGGTGATGGTTTCGGCGATGGCTTTAATTCGCTAAGAAATTTATACCACCAGTTGTATTCACTAAACTCGGTTACGGCGAAAGCATTAGAATGGGATCCGAACATAGTAGTATTTGCCCGACCCGATTTGAAATATCACGATAGCTTCTCACGCACTTACAAGGACGCTATCGATAATAAAAATGTTATTTACGTACCGAATTGGCAACACTGGGATGGTTTGAATGATAGATTTGCTGTCGCAGTAGATACAGGCGCCATTAAAGCATATGGTCAGAGGTACAGAGCTATATCGCAATATTGTTCTGAAACTCAAAGTTGTTTACATAGTGAAAAATTACTTAAATATGCTCTCAAATCTCAGAAAGTGAAAATGATAAACATCAGAGCATCACGGGTGCGATCAAACGGTGGGGTTGCCAAAGAACCATTTCATCACCATCGGATCCTTACATTGCACAATTTCATTGCTCAGACACTTAGTTGCAGCTTTAACAACAAACTTTTAGTTAACGTGATGTGGAAGTTACAAGTATTGGTTTATGGTAATCCCTACAAAGGTTTAAAACATAAATAACGTTTGAAAAGCCTTTAGGGCCCTGAAGTTTAATTTCTAATCGATAACTAGTTCTTCTAAAATTTGACTGATATTTGCTTCAAACAGAGAAATATCAAATCTAGTTACCGCTTCTTTCCTACAATTATTTCTTAACCGAGCGCTGAGCTCAGAATCATTTAATAAAAGTTCTACGTTTTTAGATAAGGTTAGTGGGTCTTCTTTATCACTTAGTAAGGCGGTATAGCCATGTTTGAGCATTTCTGGAATACCGTTTACATTTGTAGATACAATGCTTTTTTGAGCTGACATTGCCTCTAATAGCGATATTGGGAATGCTTCTTCGTGCGATGCGCACACATAAATATCTAATTTTGTAAGTGCCGATTTAACGTTAGATAGTTGTCCATGAAATGTAACTCTATCTGAAACCTCTAAATCATCAGCCAACTCTTTCAAGTACGTCTCTCTAGGCTCTTGCAATATATCTCCACCGATAATGTCATAGTGTGCATCAACCCCTTTTTGAGTCAATATTTGAGCCATTTTCAGAAAGTCGTCATGACCTTTTCTAAATTGAAGATTAGCTATAATGCCAATATGTGGAATAAGGTTTTTTGGAGCGGGTAGTGCAGGGAATTGTGTAGTATTAACCCCATTGTGTATAACATGCATGTGTGATGTAGGGCATAATTTATTGAGAGTAACTGAAAGTTTCTCTTTTAGTTCATGACTACAAAATATAAAAGCCGCTGGAGAGTATCGTTTCTTTAATGCCCACTTCATGAAGCCTTCTTCATATGGGTAGTGAACATGACAAACCAATGGTATAGAAAGAAATTTGCATATCGGTTGTAAGCTTCTAAGAGCAAGAAGATCACCAGTGTACACTAGTGATGGTTTATGGCGCTTAAAAATACGATAATACTGGATTAACTGTAAAGCACTTTGGATAGGCTTACTTAACTCGGGCTGAAGAGCTTTAATTGGCTCAAAAGTTGCGCCCGACGTACTTGCTTCTTTTCCTAAGTTATTACCCTCAGGCGAAAGAAAAACGCAGTGATACTTTTCTTTCAAACAGTTAAGTACGGACAAAGTAACGCGTTCTGCTCCGCCGATTACATTGACGCTATGAGCGAAAAAAATGGTTTTCATACTTGTTGACTGTTTAATATTCATTTAGTTTTTCATAGGATTACAGTAAAGTATGAACACATCAACACTTAATTACTCAATTGGGAAGTTCATGCATATGGACTATGCAAGAGAAACAAAAAAATGAAAGCTGTAAGTATCATCCTTCCTACCTATAACCGAGCTCACTTTCTTCCTGATGCATTTAAATCCTTATCGTCACAGACCTTTAAAGATTGGGAGTTAATTATCGTTGACGATGGTAGTACTGACGATACAGATAAATTAGTTGTTGAATTACAGTCGAAATATTCCTTTTTGGTAACTTATATCAAACAACAAAATTCAGGCCCAGCACAAGCACGCAATGAAGGTATAAAATTAGCTAAGGGCAAATTTATAGCATTTTTCGATAGTGATGATGTATGGGAAAGTAACCATTTAAGTTTAGCTATTGATACTTTTGAAATGCATGAACAACTCGATTGGTTATATTTTTCTTGTCGACGTATAGATTTAAGTACCGGCGATGTTTTATGGCCTTCCACTTTCTACACAGATGGTTTGCAAAACCCGCTTTTTTCCTGTGTTTCAGAGTGTGTTGGTAATGTGTTTTTTTTGCAAAATGACAAAGCTGCTATATGTCAGATTAAAGAAGGTATAGATAGTGGCTTACAAAATGCAATTTTTAGAAGGCATATTTTTGATGAAATTATGCTACCTAATTTTAGGGTAGGTGAAGATCGCCTATTTATTTTGCAACTGCTTAAAGCTAAATTTACTGCGGCATTCATTGATGAAGTTACCGTAAACTATTGCGTTCATGATGGTAATACTTCAGATACGAATCTAAACGAGAAAAATATTGAAAAGCGAATACGAGCGATGCAAATGTTGATTGACAGTTACGAATCGACGTTTGATTATCTAACTCTTACTCGACGAGAACGAAATGCCTTAAAAATGCGCCTATCGGAAGACTATGTTTGGAAGTTAGGTTATAGCTTGCAACGTGAGAATAGCCAACATACCGCGGCTATTAAATCGATGCTGACAGGAATTAAGTATTGGCCATATCGATTTAAATACTGGAAGACTCTCTTGATAACCATAATTAAGGGAGCAATGTCAAAATGAAATATGGTCGAATAGAAAAACTAAAGGCTGTTTTGCTTAGCAAAAAAAAAGTGCTTGTTTTAGGAGACTCTCATACAGAGGTTTTTTCTAAGCCAGAGCTGCAAAGGTTTTTTTCACCAAAACACCTACTGTTAGTCGAAACGGTTGGAGGTGCAACAATATCAGGCCTGACAAACCCGAACTCACAAACCCAGGCGTTGCCTATATTTGAACGTTCATATAAGAAGGTTCATCCCGAGGCCACTATTATCCAACTAGGTGAAGTCGACACCGGCTTTGTGCTTTGGTATCGCGCAGAAAAGTACCAAATATCTATAGACGAAATGCTTTCAACTTGTATAGAAAACTATAGAACCTTTATACAGAAACATGAAGGTAAAGAGAAAACGGTGGTAGTAAGTGCCCCCCTTCCAACTATCACTGATGAACAAGATTGGGGCGATGTTGCCTCCGCAAGAAAAGAGGTTACGACTTCTCAAATTGAACGTACCTTATTAACATTAAAATTTAATAGCGCGATTAAACGGTATTGCTTTGAAAACAACTATCATTTTATTGACTTAGATCCTGAATCACTTGGAAGTGATGGTGTGGTTAATAAAGTATTATTGAATTCGGATCCTAATGATCATCATTATGAAGAAAAACAATATGTTAGTTTATTAGTGCCTCATTTAGCCGAGATTTTTCATGAGAAATAAACTAATACAATACATCCCAACTTGGATTTACTTAAATCTACGTTGGTGGGATTTTAAATTAAATAGAAGAGTACACTTTGATAACATTCAAGCGCTAAGAAAGAGAGAAACAAGCGAATGGTCGTCATATAAACCGTTTGACGAAACTAAAAGTATTTTTGTCCATATACCAAAGTGCGCAGGAATTGCCGTTAATAAGGCATTATTTGGTAACCTTGCTGGAGGTCATACCTCCTTGGATGAATATATAAATGTTTTCGAGCCAAAGTTGTTTAGCACGTACTTTAAATTTACTTTTGTTAGAAACCCATGGGATAGAGTAGTTTCAGCTTATACCTTTTTAGAAAAAGGTGGTTTTAATAAGTGGGATCAAGAGTTTTACGATAAAGAACTATCAGGTTATCGTGATTTTCATGATTTTGTTTGCAATTGGTTATGTACGGAAAACATCAATAAACACCATCATTTTAAATCACAGCATACCTATATAATAGATAAGTTCGAACGAGTATCTGTAGACTTTATCGGATATTTCGAAAACATTGAGGAAGACTTCGCAACGATAGCGAAAAGAATGGGAGTCGAAGCTAAATTAGAGAAAAGAAACTCTGTATCAAGATCGAATTACCGTAGTTATTATGATGAGAAAACCATGGCTATTGTGAATGAGGTATATAAAAGGGATATTGAGTTATTTAATTACGACTTCAACGGACCTAAAACTATGGTCAGGTCTTTGGAGTTATAAGGGCAATCGGGATTGCAATTATGAACTGAGTTTAAGCTTTTTCTTTAGGAGTCGGACTCTAAGCGCCTGAGGAAGGGCTATATATAACTTTAACGTTTCGATTAATGATAACTTACGTTTAATATTACTATCTACTAATGTTCCTCCATTATTTGTGATAGAAGCGGAAAAATAGTGTTCGCAAACGATCGCAGTAATTTTAAGACGCAACAAGTTTTTGTCAAAATCTTCATAAGGCGAGGCCGAATGCCATCCGGTGGTAAATAACCATCTACCTACTCCGTAGGCCGCAGGTTCATTAAAATAATTTCTTAAAATTTCAAAAGATTCAAAATCTGTGTGTAATTTGTTTGGCCAATTTTCGAAAGCAGTGTTACAAGATGACTCGAAGTAATTACTCGCTTCATAAGTTATGTAAAATAATGCTGTGCATATGAAACTATTGTACTCATAGTTCAAGCATTTTGAAGCGAATGCTAGTCGTGTTTCATCACCAATGATAGAAAGCCTTGAACCTTTCTGCTGATGCTGAATAATATGGTTTATAAAGTTTAATTTTTTCAAGTCATACAATTTATAGTTACTATAGATTGTATCGTTCATCAGGATAAAATTGATTTCATCTTTGGGACACTTATTCTTTATGAAACTCATTCCCTCCAACCATGCAGAAAACTCTGCATTTTTGTTAGAGCCCATGATTAAGTAAGCATCTTGAGTAGAAACTAGTTCACGAAACCTCAATTCCTCTTTATTCTGCGCATTATCAACAAATAAAATCTTAGTAACTCCAGCGTCTTTAAAGCTCTGTAAAAGAGAAATTAGCGCTGTTTTATTGTTTAATATTCGCTCTCTAGAGTATACGCAAAAAATTATCCATGTACCTGAAATCATTATTGTTCACCAAATGTATATAGATATTATGTTTCCCGAGAGCTATCAAGATCGAGAACAAAGAGCAAAAAAATTGTGACTCGTACTGTTATTGAAACCGCTGGAGTATTACTCCTAAACTACGGTTGGCAAGCGATTCAATGTATTTCCACTCTACAGTTCGCCTCATAAAGCTGTAATGAAAAACTAACAATAAGGCGAAGAAGACAATAACGAAAATTAAACCAGTCACTATTAAGTCAAATAAAATGAAGCCAGAGCCCACATTGAGGTAACTAGTCGCTAAAGACGCGAGTATAGTTGCTAGAATCAACGGAATGCACACAAATAAAAGTATTAGAGTGTTCTTAAATCCAGTATAGGTTAGCGCAATGAATGCTAAAAACAAAAGACATAGGGCATTTTCTATTCCAACCCTTATAAGACTAAAAAACAAAAGATCGTCCATTCCAATAGAAAAAAGACTACCATAGAGTAAAGTAAATGAGAGAATTTCATAATACAGCATTTGCTTTGTCTTGCCATAAACGACTAAGACTCTTCGTCCTTGATTCAGCATCGCTACTGCTGGAATAAGTAAGCTAAAGTAAGCTAGTAACTGAGAGTAATCTATCCATTTATTCCCGAGAAAAACTAAAGTAATAAGTTCATGTTGGCTAACCATTAAACCCGTTATGGGTAATGCAAGTATCATAGTAACGACAAAACTTATATTAAATTGCCTAGAAAATGCGTTAGCGTCGTTCTTTGTTTTATTTAATTCAACTAACAAAGGTTGTGTGGCGGGGAGTAATATTTGCGAGCTTGGAATAAAAGCTAGGTACTTCATTATATGATAAGAGCCTAATGCTTCTTTTCCAAATGTGCTACTTACCATGATGGTATCTAACTGTGTTCGAAAGTAGCCAAGAACAGATTGAGGTATCATCCAACCTGAAAAGCTCCATTGTTCCTTTGCGTTAGCGAGTGTTAGGCTCGGTCTATGATCATGTATGAAGTATGAACCGATGACCATCATAAGCCCATTTGCGCATTGACCCAGAATTAACGCCCAATAAGATTCAAAGGTCAACGCAATGCTTACAGCAACGCCGACAGAAAAAAACTTGGCAATAATACTTAGCTTGACAAGTGATTTATAATTTTGTTCCCTTCTTAAAAATGCAACGCCAGGGTTATTTAAACAGCGGACAATGATTAGGCAAGATAAGACATACAATATCGGGGTTAGGCGACTATCTTCATAGTATTGTGAGACAAATGGGGCGCTGACCACCATAACAACTGAGAGTATACCTTTTAAGATAAGGTTGATTGTCCAAGATGTATTCACAGTCTCTTCGTCAAGTTTATCTGAGCGAAGTAGATATTGCATTGACCCGGTGTTTGTCAAAACATCTAACAAACCCAAATAAAGTGTCGCTATAGCGACTAGGCCAAAGTCTTCTGGTACAAGCACACGGGCGAGTATTAACGTACTTATAACGCCAATCATCTTTTTGGAAATAGACTCTGCTACAAGTAATGCGCTGCTAAATAAGCCTTTTTTCACTGTGCTCATTAAAGTTGGCGCCATCTATTTAAAGATATGTTTAGTATAGTTTCCAAACGGGCTATATCATTTTCAATGAGTAATAGCTTATCTTTGGAGAGTGTTGGTATTGTTTTCTTTTTATTATCGAATGATATGATTTTTTCTTTCAAGACAGAAAAGGCCTTAGTTTTTTTTAGCTTTTTAAATGGCCGGCCTAAAATTGAGTCCTCAATATTTTTTTGTATTTTGGGAATGTTAAATACACGTTGTTGACTCGAAAATGCTGAACTGTTCTTTCTTACTTTGAGGGTGTCAGGAACGAAATTACCGTCAATGTTTAGAAAATTGCAAACGTTTTTAAAAAACAAATTGGGTGAACTTGCGATGTCTTCATAAAAGCATATATGTATATTTTCTCGAGGAAATAAGTTAAATATTCGCTCAATTTGAGGTGAATAAAGGCTTTGCTCAAGAATAAATGGGTCTTTAGTGACGGCTTGGTCAAAATCAATATCTGAATATCGACCGTGAGATCGAAAAAGATTGTAGGCTGAATAAGCACGATCAAGTGGAGAACGCAAAATTACAATTAGCTTTGTATCTGGGGCATGTTTTTTGAGACGCAATATCGCTTGTTCATCAAACATGTAGTCAGGAGTAATTTCCCCAGACCGAATACCCTTGCTTAGGGGGTAGAAAAGGTCAAAGTACCATTCAATACCCTTTTCATAGTGAATATCAAAAAAGTGAACTTCCTTTTGAGGCATATAGATTTCGGGATGATCTCTAAGACAATTATATAGCCAGCTAGTGCCGGCTCTTTGAGCGCCAATTCCAATGAAGGAAGGGGGCTGGAGATTCTCTTTCATAGTAATTTCATTTCATTTTTGCTAAAAGTTTTTGAAGACGTTGTTTAGCCAATATTCTCTTATGTAGAGGTAACGAGCTTGCAAGCGACTGAAAGTTGGCTTGAATTTTCAAATTAATTTCGTTCATGTCTTTTGGCCAATATAATACATCAGTACTATCTAAATAATACTCCTGCATTTTTCCAAGCTCATACCGTGCGATTCTGTTTTTATATAACTTGAGGTCACCAATTTTGAAAGGAGAAAGGCTTTCAAACCTATATCCCGTGTCCTCTAAATATGTGACGCGGTTAGGCAAGTTTCGAGGTTTAAAATCTAAGTTAGTGTTAACCGCCTTAGTAAGGAAGCTATCAATCCAGTTTAGTCCAGTAGGTAATTTAAACGAAGAGTTTCTGATTCTAGATATAAACGAGAGTTTTAGTCCGTATAAATTCCCAAAAAAACAACTTCTGTCTACCACTAAGCTTCTGTAGAAATTAATATTTCTACCTGACAATGGCAGGCCTGCTATTGCTACAGTTTCTTCCTGAGTTTTTAAAAGGTGCGCTGACATATTTGGGAAGCAGTGCTCTGAAAAAGAAACGTCCGCATCAACAAAAAAGTGAACGTCGGAATCATCTGCTAATTCATGCATGTAATAATTCCACGCGTTACATTTGTCGCCAATAGTTAATTCTGTGATATTTAGCTTCTCGAATGATAGTTCTTTTTTTATTCGTTGAGACTGTGAAACGGTATCGTCTGTGCAGCCATTCGCAATTAAATGAAACGTACCAAGCTGAGAGTCTGTATTGGCCCATACTGATTTAATGGAATCTATTATATTGCTAGATTCGTTATAGGCAAACATCGTTATATTATATTTCATTGGATCTCGCCTTTTTATCAGCAACCTTATTTAGATTTTTCACTTGAAAGTAATTTACGCTAATCAGAAGAATAATAAAGTAAAAGGGTTCAAATATAATAAGGTCAAGAAATATTGCTCCCACATAAAAACCCATTAACCCGCACATACTCGCATTGTTGATATAGGCATAAATACTATCCGGTTTGGTGTGTGCTTTTACGTAACGAAAATTAGCGAAGGACTTGAAGAAAAAGTAAAGATAAATGAAGCCAGCAATAACGCCCGTGTTTGCTGAAAAATTTAACAGCGTGTTGTGGGCAACATGGGGAGACTCTCCAGGGAAATTTACCCGAGATGCAATTTGGAACCTCTGAGGACCCACACCTAAGAGAGGATACTGCTGCGTAAGCTTCGCTCCTACTTTCCATGAGGCTAACCTCGGATTAATAGGCTCTTCACTATGCTCAGCCTTGCTTACCGTTGCTGTAGTTCTATTGAGTAAGTTACCCCCCTGCCAAATAATAGCACCAGCGAAAGCAATCAAAAGGATGATGTTTAGTTGTTTAGAACGAATAATGGTTGTCGCAAATAACGTTGATACCCCAGCGCTTAGCAGCGCGCCGCGCGATGCACAAAGGATCAGAGCATGCCATAAAAAGGGGATAAGGATAATTAAACCGACTTTTATTCTTTTATCTTTGAAATAGAGAATTCCAAAAAGTATAAAGTGCATTAGTATGACTAAAAGAATAGAAAAAGCATTTTCGTCTCGATAGGGACCGCTGGGTAACCCTGAAAAACGCCCTCCTTTAAACATATTCCAGTCTTGTTCAAAATAAGCTTTATTTGTCCAATAAGTGTAATACGCAGCAATAGCAAGCATTGTATAGCAAAAGGTGACCAACGCTTTTTTGTTCTGGATAAGCCCTAATACAACTGTATACATGATAAAAATTGTACGCATTGTCCCCAACACTATTTCGGCACTAGTGCCAGCAAAGTAGCTATTGAAGGGGCTAAATAAATTTGAAAGGTGCATAACAAGTACTAATAAAGCTAAGGCTTTGTATTGGCCTGAGCCATAGACTGCCCAGTTAATTTCTCCCTTAGCAGCCTGAATGATCCACGCTAAAATAGATAGTCCGGCTGTGATTTTGAACAGAGGGATACCTTCAAAGCTCCAGAACCATATGTACTGTGGTTGCATCACTGAAACCATGGTGTAACTTAATGCAGATAGGTAAGGGGCACTAACTAACATTGTAGTTGTAAAAAGAAGTGCCAATATCGTAAGTATTTTAACCATGATTTTTTAGCTTGTCGTAAGCAAGGCTATACTGATTATTCATTCTATTTGCATGAAAATTTTCGTTAAAATAAGGCCGGCAATTGTTTTTCATTAGTTGATACATTGAGGGGGACGAAAGAATAACTAATATGGCCTCTGAAAAGGATTTTTTGTCATTATTTAACGTAACTAATCCAACTTCTTTGTGTTTTATAATTTCAGCATTTCCCCCAGCATCTGTAACTATGCACGGTACCCCTAACGATAACGATTCAAGAAGTGTCATTGATGTCCCTTCACTCAGTGACGATAGAAGAAATAAGTCCATTGCTTGTATATAGCGTGCCGCGTCTTGTTTGTATCCAGTTAAAATGACGTCATTGTTTAAGCTCAATGTATCAATTAAACTTTCAATATTTGCTCGCTCTTCTCCGTCTCCAATTATCACCAGCTTAACATTCTTAAATTTTTGTTTAACCAAATCAAATGCTTCAATCATCATAGTATGATTTTTAATTGGGTCAAAACGCGCGACGGTGCCGAGTAAAATAGTGCCTTCATCAATAGATAGGGACTGACGGAGTTCATTTCGCAGTTTGTCTGTTTCATTTACAGGAGCTATTCCATTGTAAATTACCTGTATTTTCTTCTCGGGTATATATTCGAAGTCAGTTAGAGCTTGTTTAGTGGCTTTCGATATTGCAGTGATGTTCGATGAAAGCAATGTCAAAATTGGGTTTATGATCTTTCTTTTCCACGAAGTTGAATCAGGATAAAATCGACCATGCTCAGTAAATAATACTCTTGCTTTCGTAAATGCAGCGCCAAAAGCACCATAAACCCAAGGAGTGTATTGATGGCAATGAACAATATCAATTTTATGTTTGATGATATATTGCCTAAGTGATTTTATAAGACTTAGGTCAAAACCGGCTTTACGCTTAGCATTTACGATCTTTAAACCGGCTTTCTTCATGTCTTCTCCCCACGGACCTAGCGGAGATTCAATGCAGTATATAGACATGCGGTATTGAGTATCATCGCATCCTTCAACGATATTCTTGATAACCATTTCAGTGCCACCAATGCGCATGTCATATGTTACGTGTAAAATATTAACCATGCTTTACGACTTCCTTACAGGCGCTTTTTTTTCTATCTAAATTACTTCTAGACATAGAAAACTTGAAATTCTTTCTTGCACTCATAATCGGAACTTCTATTGCGCGGTAGAGAACTTCAGACAGTATTAAGGTAATAGCTAGAGCGACGAAGTAATAAATAACAACATGGTTGTTTGCAATTAATTTTTTCGTAATAACCAAAGCGTCAACATGCAATAAATACATAGCATAGGAGCGAGTTGAGATGTGCATTATGACGGACCGGGCCAATCCTTTATTATGAAAGCTGGTTCTATCAGCCCATATGATCCAAACGCCAAAAATTAGAGCTAGGCCAAGCTTACTAGGGTCGCGGATACCCAAATCGGGAAAATACCTTGCCAAATAGAACAAGATATAAGCAGCAATGGCGATTGGAAAAATGAGGTGAATTTCCCGTGAAAATTTCTCCCATAATTCGAAGTGATAGTGCTTACAGTACGCGAGTAGTACACCCATAGCGCAACAATCAAGCCTCACATGAGTTTCGTTTAAAGAGTCATACCATTCTGTAAGGCGAAATATAGAAGGACTTATTAGAAGTAAAATGAGCACGATAGTTTGTGACGTCTTATTGAACTTAAATGTAATGGCGATTAACGGGGCAATTAATAAGTAAAATTGCTCCTCCACAGACAATGACCAACTTACATAGAACAAATCTAAATCTGTTTGATAATTCTGTAAAAAAAATAGATGCGCCCATGGAAAGCTAAAATCTTCTTTAGTGAGGTATTGTTGTAAAATTGTTGCGCTCAATACCGCGTAATAAGCCGGTAGTGTTCGCATCCATCGTCGACTCCAAAAACGCTTAATATCGATATCACCGTACTTCTTTTTTTCAATCAATAGTTGATTACCGATAAGCCAACCAGAGAGTACAAAAAACAAGTCAACACCCGTTCCACCAAATTGTAATGGGGCTAAGGCTAATGGAGAACCCAAGCTATTTATAGTGTGGCCTGTAAACACCATCATTATTGCTAGGGCCCGAAAACAATCGAGGGCGAAGTTACGCTGCATATTTTTCATACCACATTTCGAACATCAACATGCTCCACAGCACTATGCCATGGTCTTTTGTATTAGATTGATGTTCATTCCAAATGCTTAATATTTTAGTTTCATCAAACACTGAATGCAGCCCGGCATTTGACTTCAAAAGCTTGACTTCAGTAGTTGTTTTTAACTCACCCCTGAACCATTCATCAAGCGGCGTGCTAAAGCCCATTTTTTTTCTGTATAGTAGGGAATCAGGAATAAAGGGCTTAAACACTTCCTTTAGTAAGTATTTCTTTTCGCCATCTCGGAATTTTTGATTAGATGGAACGGATGCAGCAAATTCCGCTACTTGGTAGTCAAGAATAGGGGCACGAACCTCGAGGGAATGCGCCATGCTCATTCTATCTACTTTAACTAATATATCGCCTGTCATGTAAGTTTTAATATCGGTATATAAAATCTTACTTAAGTGGTCAGGGCCATCAGCCTTGTTATAGGCATCGATAGTATATTGGCTTGGGTGATAGTTTTTCAGTTGCGCTGCAACATCTGGTTTTACTAAATTGCTCCACATCTCGTCAGTCATCATGCTATTGGTAATGTAAAAACCCATAGCAGGGTCGTGTGCCAAACTGTTAAGTAAAGACTTACCTTTTCTGCCTACAGAGCCAGGCAGTATGCCTGCTACATGTGCTAGGGTAGGGAAAAGATTCTTTCTTAAAGCCTCAGGAAATTTACTTCTTAACTTATTCTCTATATCGTCGGTAGTGTATTTTTCGTATCCGGCAAACATCTCATCACCGCCATCACCAGCTAATGCTACCGTTACCGCTTTTCGGGCTAGTTCAGAAACGAAAAAAGTAGGTACTAATGAAGGGTCTGCAAAAGGTTCGTCGAAAAAGCTAACAATGTGCTCTAAGCGTTCGGCTACATTTTGGTGAACCGTGTACTCATGATGCTCTGTTTTGTATTTTTCGGCTATCTCTCGAGCAAAATCGGCCTCGTTAAACGCTTTATCATCAAAGCCGATGGTACAAGTTTTCACTGGGCTGTCGCTTGCTTCAGCCATCATAGCGACAACACCAGAGCTATCTACGCCGCCACTTAAAAACGCACCCAATGGTACGTCACTTACCATGCGCTGCTTAGTCACTTTTTCCAATAAAGATTTAAGCTGGGTCTTATGGGCTTCTTCACTTTGATGCGAAGTATTTTTGAAACTCAAATCCCAATATTCATGTACTGTAAACCCATCTTTATTCAACAACATATAATGGGCTGGGGGAAGCTTGTGAATATGTTTAAATATACTCTTTGGGTCGGGAACGTATTGATAAGCAAAGAAATCGTAAGCCGCATCTAGTCTTACTTCTCTGGGAATATTATCCAGTGCTAAAATTGCTTTTATTTCTGAGCCAAAAGCGAATCGTCCGTCTTGTGAATAGTAATAAAGGGGTTTTTTGCCTAACCGATCACGAGCGATAAAAAGCTCTTGCTTAGTGATATCCCAAAGTGCAAAAGCAAACATGCCATTAAGTTTTTCTAAACACTGAACGCCTTCGCGCGCATACAGTGCAAGTATAACTTCTGTATCGGTATGGCTTTTAAAACTAACACCTTGTTGTTCAAGCTCGGCTCTAAGCTCTAGAAAATTGTAAATTTCGCCGTTAAATACAATAACAAGATTACCATCGGCAGAATACATAGGCTGATTGCCTGCTTCCGTTAAATCCAGGATACTGAGGCGTCGATGGCATAGCCCTATTTTTTCATCTAAGTAGGTACCGCTAGCATCCGGTCCTCTATGATAAATAGCCTGCCCCATCGCTTCCAACGTGGTTGTATTGCCTTCTTGATAATCAAATAGGCTAAATCCTGCAATGCCGCACATTAATGTATTTCCTACAAGCTAATATAAGGGCGAATTACCGACCCAGTTGTTATGGTTAACCCCAGTGGTAATTTTCTCCAAATATTTTCTATTAATGGCCGTAATTTTGAAGGGGCTTGATTATGTTCTTTTTCTCTGACGTATTGATTATTCTTATCGAGCTTTTTCCAATTTAATAACTGTGGCGTAGCGCCCCATTGCTTTTTAAATCGGTATGTACCTTCTTCGAAGGTAGAGCGCCCAAAATCAAACTCAGTGATACCGCTATCAGCACAGTGCGCCAATAGCGACCAGTAAAGCATCATGTTCGGTGCTAGGGGGTTAAACTCCCTTAGGGTAGAAGCCCAAGGAATAGAGGCGTGTTTACCATTTTTTATAACTAAGCCAGCCCCAATTGGCGTATCACCCTTATAAATAACAGAAATAATAGATGAATCGGCATATGCCTCCACTATCTGTTCAAACCATTTTTTTGCGTGTACTGGCGAGCCTAGGTCTCGCATATTACGAGTGTAAACGCCATAAAAATCAGCTACTAGCTGTTGACTACAACCAAGTTTAACTTCTAAACCGTTTTTTTCAGCTTTACGAACTTGGCTTCTTAATTTTGATTTAAAGCTCGCTAGTAAAACCTCGCTGCTTTGTGGTAACGGCAGCAACATTCTTACTTTTTTGTGTTGTAAATGTGTTTTCTCAGACGGCGTTTCTGCTACATCACGAATTTCGAAGTTTTGGCTGTTGTGCTTAATTTGCTGACTTTCTAAAAAGCGCTGCATTTCACTAACAACTTCAGAGCTATCGGCAACTGGGTAGCCTACATCGCAATAGGGAAGGCTACAAAGTTGACGACCAATAATTGGGGTTTTCATCAAAATTGCAGGAAAAACCCCTACAACTTCATTAGTTTGAGTTTCTCGAGCAATTACACCACTTATAGCGTGCCCATATGCGTTTTTAACCGCAAGTAGCCAAGCAAATTTATGGTAAGCAGTCGCTTGTTCGTGAGTACTTACATATCTGTCCCATTCATCTTGCTGACTAATAGTAGCAAGCTGAAAAGAAAGTGTTGGGGGGGGAGTCATTAACTCACCTCCTTTAACTTGATAACTGAATCTTTTGTCGGCAAATTACTTAGTAACACTTTGGCCTCTGAAATTGTGCAAAACCGAACGTTTGCTTTTGTTTCTAAATGGCTGACTAGGTTTTCTATTCGCTTGCAAATACGAGTGAATGCATCTTCAACATTTAAAAGCCCAGTCGCACCATCTATTAAACTAGAGCTATGAAGGTACATGTGTATAACCGGATGTTGTTTAGCTAAACACTGGTCTACAAGTGTGGTCATATCTTCACTTTTAGTTAATTCAGGGCTTAAATAAATCTTCCTCAAGAGTTTGCTGTGCCAAAGAACGCCGATAGATTTAATCCAACTAAACGGAGGCTGGGATAGGGTATCGTGAATGTTTTCACCCAGTTTAAAGTTTTTAATATTGAAACCGGCGCTTACTGGTAGCTCTAACAGCGAACGTTGACTACTTGGGGACAGTGCATTTTCAAAACTAGGAAAGTAGGGGGAGCCTGGCGCACCTAAACAACTAAAAAAGTCGTTTTTATAAAAGGGGTAAACACTTGAATCAACCTTATAGCCCTTAGATGCTAACAGCGAAAGGGTTTGTCCATTGATTCCCCACCGCCCACTTCTAAAGGATTGAGGATGGACACCAATATTGTGGTAGATAATATCTGTCAATGCATCTAGCTTTTGTTCAACTTGTTCTATCGGAAGGTTGATAACATGAGATTCTGCTTCAGTTGTTTTACCAAAATAGGGCGGGTTGCACCAAGGATGCAAGTGGGCCCCTATCTCTGCAGCATTTTCTTTTGCGAATTGGCTTAAAATCTTGCTGCCAGTAGTGTCATTAGCAACAGCGTAATCTACAAAATAAGTGGGACGAATGCCTAGCGATGCACAAAATGTTTGAAAGTCAGGAAGTTTAGCTACATTCTTAACCGAGCAATCGTGCTGAGGAAACTCGTCATCCCACAGCCACTCTTCTTCTGTGTCGATAGTTAAAACAAATAAAACATCCTGTTTAGGCATTCGCTTTCTCTTACACTAATTGCTTAAATAAATGCAGGTATTCATCGGCCATTCGCTTCGCTGAAAAGTTTTCTTCAACGAAGGTTTTTGCATTAGCGGCAAGCGCTTTTGCGTAGTCAACGTCGTCTAATAGCTTTTCCCAATCTTGCTGCAATTGTTGACTATCGTGCAATGGTGCTAGTAGTCCTGACTTATTATGCGTGATTAGTTGGTCAATACCAGCAATATCATAAGCAGACACTGGGATTTCCATCGCGCATGCTTCCATCAAGCAGCGAGGAATACCCTCTAGCGTTGATGTCATCACAAATAAATCAAAATCACGTAATAACTGTAATCGGTCGTTTCTAAAGCCTAAAAATTTAACTGCGTCTTTACTGTTCAAAGTGGCAGTATAGCGTTCTAATTCAGGTCGATCTTCACCGTCCCCTAGCAAAACTAATTCTATATCTTGTCGTTTCTTATACAAGGTATCAAAACAATCAAGAATGGCTTTCATGTTCTTTCGGCTAATCATTTGCCCAACAAAGCCAATGGTTTTAACATTGCTTGATTTTGGCGCTTTGGTAAGGCGAACTTCCTCTACTTCAGAAAGGTCTACTCCATTTTGAATATAAGCTAACCTATCTTGCTTAATATTGAATTTTTGAACATCTACCATTAGCTGCTTCGACAAGGGAACGACTTTATCTGCAAAACGCATCGACTGGCAGCCTAACCAGATGAAGAGGCGAAGCTTGAAATCTGCGGCGTTTTCGAAGCCATGAGGCGTTACAACGCAGGGGATACCTGCTTTCCTTGCCGCTAAAACACCCAGAATATCTGACTTATAACCATGTGTGTGGATGACATCGATACCTTGCTGTTTAATTAACTCAGCTAATTTAGTGACGGCAGAGAAATCGAAACGCCCTTTCATTGGGATATAGTGAGTGTTACCGATAGGTGCAAACTGCTTCACAAGTTCAAGCTCTTCGGTTCCGGGTTCAAGCGTAACGGCCAATTCACTTGTTACATTGTCTGGTAAGTGCTTTGACAGCGCCAATACCCAACGCTCTGCACCGTAGAAACCTGTGGAGCATATAAACTGCAATATTTTCATAATCTACTTATGCGAACTGGTATTAACCGTGCCGCGTACTCCTAATAATGTTCCAATAGCCCTTGCAGGAAAGTAAAGGCTGTAAAATAGTAAGCAATATCCCACACTCACTTGTTTGCCAGTTAGTTTTTTTAGTCTTGCTGTATAGGCTAATAATGGAATGAACGAACCTAAAGCAAATAGAGTCGCAAATGCGGTTTGTGAAAAAATTAACGTTAAGAAAAATAATATAACGCCGCCAGTAACGGCAAACGGCACAATAAAACTAGGGAGTTCTCGTAGTGGGATATCTCTGCCTTTAAGTGATGCTAAATTTGACTGCCCTCGCCAAATTTCTTTTTTCCACATAGGAATAAAGGCTTTGTCTTCACCTAAATGAACGTAATGAGCTTTTGAAGTGTAATACAAATTACCTATTTGATTTACCTTGTCGGTAAAGTAGTAATCCTCGCACGTTAATAGATGTTCTGGAAATTGTCCCGCTTCGTAAAAGGTTTCTTTTGATAAAAACAGGTTTCGGCCTGGAAGAAAGCTGACTTCGGTATCTAAATCAGCATTACTCAACGCCGTTCGAATACGCTCTAAAGGCGGCGCATCGTTACTGTTTATCTGCATAGCGCTAACTAAGGCTGAGGAACCATCAGATTCTAGCTTTGCCTTCACAGTTTCAAGCCAATTTGGGGATAGTGCTACATCAGCGTCTAAAAATGCTAGAAAATTTCCTTTTGCGTGTTTGGCACCCAAGTTTCTTGAATGTGAGATGGTTTTATTTTCAGCGTTGTAAATTATAGATAAATTTAACTTCTCCCCAAGAGCAGAGAGCCTTTGGGAAGCTGATGTATTTTGACTGACAACGATAACCTCATAACTGTCTCTGAAAACCGTTTGTTTAGCGATACTATTGATAGTATCAATAAGCATAGCTTCACGGCCCTTGTGTGGAATGATAAAGCTAGTAAGAATACTCATGGCCTACCTAACCATTTTTGGAACTGCGGAAAGCGCCTAACAAATTGTCTTCGCTCATTTGAAACTGAGAAGCTTTTTATATGTGAAAGAATGTGAGACAAAATGCCATTATTGCTGGCATCGAATTTTATCTTATCAGTTGTCGGTATATTATTAGCGCTGCGCATAGGAGCAGCAGCACTGAGGTAGCTCGCATAGTTTGAGTTTTGCATCATCAAGCATAACAAACGGGTCGTTGATGACTCGCTACTGTTAGATAGTCGTTCAGTTATTTGCTGCTCTAATTCGGTTACTTTTTTTAACGCTTGTTGGGCTTGAGAATCAGGCAGGTAATTAGATGCAAAATTTAAGACACAAAGCTTTCGTAAATCTTGTCCGCTCCAGGTTTGGTTGGGGAATTCTAAAATATCCGGCTTATCTAAATACGCATACTCATTTTGCATCATCCACTTGGCGTAGTGGGATAACGATGCAACGGCAAAATAGTGGTCTTCATCGAGCTGACATAAACTTTCTTTTATCGAGATAAACCGGCAAACTGCTTGTAAGAAAACGGTATAAAACCATGTATTTTCAACATCTTCAAAGTTTCGTTCGGATAAACTATCGGATGGAGATACGGTATTTTGAATGATGGTTGATACTCGGTGAATGTCACTAATATCGGCTAGTAATTCATATCTATCCATTAACGCTTGAATATAGTTTCCGGTACCCCGGTCTAGCGGGTATTTTCCAGTTTTGACATTTTTTACCCCAGGCACCGCACTGTTTTTCAGTGCTAGTAAAGCGCTTAGTAGGGTGCCGTCACCTTCATAGTAATTTCTTACCCAATTTGTAATAGATAACACGGCACTTTTTGAAGGTAAGTACCCCGTCATTAAGTAGTGGAGTGTTAATCCATTGGTATAGCAATGCTGTCCTCCAGGGCCACCACCACCAGCATGATCGTCATATACACCAGTAGGTTGGTGTTTTGAATAGGTTCGATGAGTCGCGGTGTAAGCTTGAACATAATGGTCAGTATGCCAAAACAACCCGCCACTGTATTCTGGCTTATCATCATGAGTATGGTAAACATCGATATCAGCAACGTGCTTAGCTAAATCATCGGCTAATTCAAACCACTTTTTGTTTCCGGTTACTAGCCATTGGCAAAGCATGCCATAAATTGGATCGTACTGGTTATTGTAATGAGACACAAAAAACTCAACGTCAGGAGATTCTGCTTTTTCGTGATCGGCATAGAGTTCGCCAATGTGACGCCAGCCAAATTCGTCAATATCCAGCCTTTTTTGAAAGAATGATGAAGGGCCTTGAACACCACTTTGGATCATGTTGTTCAATGACGAACTGTTATCCGTTAGGAAAGGTAGGGTGCGTGTACTTCTTATCCACTCGGGACACATAACGATACTAGCTTGAGCCACCATTTCATCGGCCAGTGAAAAATGACGTGTTTTTTGCTCTCCGGGTTGAAGCTCTTCGGGGTCACCATAGCGAGAAGCTAATAAACTTATTTCTGATTTACTGCTAATCGCAGTGAAAGACGATGGGAAGTTCTCCCAAAATCGACTGACTTCGAGGTAGTAAGAGCTTTGCTCATTTTCAAGGTGCAAAACCGGCTGCGCTTGCGCGCCGTTGGTAAGAACCTTTTCACCCGACATTAACTTAAACCCTTTAAAAGAAGAGGGTAGTTTATTGTCCGCATTAACGTGGACAAGACTTTGCCAATTCTCATGGCCGCTTGATGCTTGATAAATTGACAGTGGTTTGTCAGCTTCAACCGAGTAAGTAATATTATCAACTAAAAAAGATACTGATGAGCCAGCGGCATTAACTGCTAACCCAAGTTCTTTAATATGGATAGAGTTAGGGTCACCTAAATCCCATTGGCCATTTGGATGTGATGCGGCACTGGGGTTTTTAATCGTGACTTCCCCTGTGATATATCCATTATTTAGAAAAACGGTAGCCGATATTTCTACATCTAGGTTTTTGTCGCATGCAAGTTCAAGGTGTGCAGTTTGGGTTATTTTAACTGCTTGATACCCTAGATGATTACTATTTAAAGTGTACGAAAAGCTCTGTATATGACAATGAGACACATCCTCTTCTAAGAGATAAAATTGCGTATCTCCCAAAGAAGTTTCATGAAATGCTAACAACTGGCTGCTGTCTACTTCAATACACTTGCCATTATTGGTTCTGATTGAAAGTTTATTTTTTTCTTTTAAAACCGGATTGGTTAAGGTAGTGGGAGGCTGTTCAGCAAGCGTTAACTGCACATCTATATTAGCTGCTAAGTCATCATTTATATCGTCGTTGGCATACGGTTTGCCCACAAGTCCTTCTACATGTAGCCACTTCATCGACCCATCGGGCCACAAAGAAGTGGCTCGGATAGTCGTATTTTCTAAATTGTTCGTATTGCAGTGTAGTTTTAAAGGCGCAGTAGCAGGCCATCTCCCTTTTGGACAAGGAATACCTGTAACAAAATGCCCTACAGATGCTTGGTTATTTTTAGGGAAATGAATTGAAAATACGGTTTGCGTCATTACTTCTTTCTTTTACTTCTTCCATGAATGGGTAAGCGCAGCATTACTCCACAATATTGTACTTAGTATGCCAATCTATGACGGTATTGGGTAGCCCTAATCTATATTAACTCCCTTTGACGATGAAAAGTGTACAACGTAATATGGAGTTAGGATTAAATCTCTTAAATAAGCTTGGATGGCATAGATGTTGAAAATTTGCGTGGTAGCGCAGCGTGTCCCTTTCCCCCCTAATAAAGGCGAAAAGTTAAGAACATACCACCAAATAGAACGGCTGATTCAGCTTGGCTATCAGGTAGAAGTACTAACATTAATTGAATCGGAAGAAGATGAAAAACATGTAAGCGCGCTCAAGTCGCATCTAAATATTCATGTCACCGCATGTAAATTAGCTTCTAAAGCGCGCCGCTATGCATGGGCATTATTAAAAGGCCAATCGATAAGTGTTGGCGCTTTTTACAGTAAATCGTTGCAGAACGCATTAAATCAACGTTTAGCAAGTCACTGCGATGTGGTTTTATTAACTGCCTCGAGTTTGGGTTATTACATTTTTGAATCGACAGAATATGGCACTACAAATTGCCATATTTTAATGGATTTTATGGATGTTGATTCTGATAAGTGGAGACAGTACACCACTTCTACTAAATGGCCTATGCGGTTCATATATCAGCGAGAAAGTAACAAGATACAACAATTAGAGAAACAAGCATGCGCTGAGTTCCTACAAACTTATTTAATAGCAGACGAAGAGGTTTCACTATTTCGTCGGCAAGTGAGTGATGTCAATCCTGTTAAGGTACTTGGTAATGGGCTAGATTTTGATGCTTTCTATCCAGCTCCTGTCCCTCCTAATAACGCCAATCCGAATTTTTTGTTTACTGGCGTTATGGATTACAAGCCCAATGTCGACGCCGTTGTGTGGTTTGTTAAATCATGCTGGCCTAAAATTATTTCTCACTTTCCGAATGCCACTTTTACCATTGCTGGTATGAACCCTATCGCTGAGGTAAATGCTTTAACTAGTTTTGACGGTGTTGATGTGACAGGGTTTGTAGACAATATTCTGCCATTCTTTCACAAAGCTGATACATTTGTAGCACCATTTCGGTTAGCCAGAGGTGTACAGAATAAAGTACTTCAGGCTGCTGCTTGTAGGTTACCTATCGTTACCACTGCAATGGGGGCTGAAGGAATTGCTTTCGCTAGCCCATTGTCCATGTGGATAGAAAATAATGAAGATGCATTTGCAAAAGCGTGTATCGACACTATCGAAAATAAAACGGAAGCGGCAGGCAAAGCAACATTAGCCTTTGAGGCTATAAGGGCTGAATACAGTTGGGACCAACAATTGAAGCCGCTAGAAACAACGCTGAGTTCGCTATGAAAACTATAATTAAAACCCTTTTTTTTGTATGTTGTTTTCTAGCGATGCTGCCTTTTTCAGTCACATTTAAAATATTAGCTCACGCTTTAAATCAAGACCAATTAACGTCTTCTTTTAGTCAATTTCTTTCAATTCTGCCAGGTAAAACAGGAAGTTATTTAAGAGCAGGCTTTTATCGCGTAGCACTTACCTATTGCTCACCTGATGCGATGATAAGTTTTGGAACATTACTTTCTCAGCAAGATACTGAAATAGGAGAGGGAGTATATATTGGTCCACAGTGTAACATTGGCAAATGTTGTATTGGCAAGAACACATTAGTGGGTAGTGGTGTCCATATTATGAGTGGCAAAGGTCAACATAATTTCAGTGATCCGGATGTACCGATTAAGGATCAAGGCGGCTCATTTACAAAAGTAATTATTGGTCAAAATTGTTGGATTGGTAACTGCGCACTTATTATGGCTAACGTGGGGGCAGGGAGTGTAGTTGCAGCCGGTGCAGTAGTTATAAATGATGTACCTGATGGCGTTATTGTAGGTGGTAATCCGGCTAAAGTAATTTCCGAAAGACGTTAGCGAGAGTTATAAAAATAGAGAAGCTTCCCTAAAAGTGACTTTTTATAAATCGATATATTACTGAAAAAGTATTTGTTTGTGCTGAGGCTCTGTTTATAGCGACTATCTCCTCCCATGAAGTCGTACCATTTGAATCCTTTATTGGCATAATACTTCATTAATTCGAAATGAATAGAGTAACCTGGTTTTATTGGTTTCGTTTCAATATCGTAATTTATTCCTGAGCAGTAAAAGTAAACGGTTTCTTTATCCAAAAACGTATAGCAATACCCTAAAGTTAGGTCTCCAGCAGAAATTTTCAATACGTTAGCCTTGCCCGGAAAATGCGAAAGAAAGTGTGTGTGATGAGACAAGAATTGTTCATTAGTAAAGCCACTGCCTTCGGGGGACTCATTCCAACGTTTAATATGTAAATTACCCAAACTACTAAAGAATGCCATTGTGTTTTTTTGATTAGCTTGTGATATTAATAACTTCCCATGATTTTTTAAAATTGCCTTGTTTGAACGCCTTATTTGACTTCGCGTATTTTTCGAAAAACGATCTATTATTTCATCTGTATAACTGTCAAAATCAAGTTTGGTTTTATAACCTACAACTCTGTCTACTACAATTGGGCAACCAGATTTGGATGCAAAATTCAACCATGGGCTGGTCTCTTTACACATAGATATATAAAACTTTAAATTGCTAGTATCGGTAAACTGAGTTTCCATCAAAGCCTGAACACAACCTTCTAGGTACTCTTCTGAACAAATAATATTGTTGAACTCTATCCAGACTTGGTCAGCTTCTTTAATACCTGTTTGGTTCAATAATGTGTAATGAAAACGACTAACGATTTTTAAGGGGTTATCGGATAACCAAGCAAAGCCGATAATCTTATTTTCGTTCTCAAAAAGGCAAATAGTTGGGAGTACAGCAAGACTCTTGAGCCAAGACAATTGCCATTGCATACTTAAGAATATTGTCTGATATTCTATGTTCTGATAACACTCTAGCAATAAAGTTTCAGCTTCTTTAAATGTGCTTAGAGATATTTTTTTTATTTTAATCAATAGTTATATTCCAACAGAATAATAGAAGTTCGTAGAACGGCTTGCTCATTTCGCAGTTAAAGTATACTACTTCATTAGTTAAGATAAAAAAGAGAGAAGGCTAAAATTAGCAGTCAAGTAAGGTAGGGAATAAGGGGATTTAATTGATTTCATAAAAAACGCCTTTCAAATAATTGAAAGGCGTTATCTCTTTATAGCATAGGGTTGCTAAAGCAACTTAGCTACGTCTACGGCGTGCAAATGCTGCGCCGATCAATCCTAGACCGAAAAGAGCCAAAGGAGCTGGCGCAGAGACTAGAGAAACACGTGCAGTAGAGATCTGATTAATATCAACCTGATAGTCCCCTTCACTTAGAAGGAAAAAACCTGTTTCACTAAATGCAGAAGATGTAGATTCGCCCGTATCACTACCTGTAAAGTTATCGCTGACACTTACTAAATCTTTCGAATAGGTGTCTTGACCTGGAATCGAGCCGTAACCAAATCCGCTGCCGAAATCAATTTGCACAGTTCCAGGAGTCGCTGAAGTTGCATCTGCACCAATAGATGTTGTTAATAGCGCGGATGCAGTACCGTTTGAAATCAGAGTTGAATTTGCATCCACATCAGCAGTTTGTGCAACATCAACAACTAACGAATAAAAAGATACAAATTGTAGATAAAGTTCAGAAAGACCACTGATGCTAATGTCAAGCTCGCTCAAAAGTGCATCGGCAATATCTGAGTTCGCTGAAGCAAGGTTGCTAGCACTACCAACAGAAGCAGCCGCATACGTGAAACCATCGGCATTTGAAGATATGGCGCTTCCATCTACTAGAGCATCGGCCATAGCGTAACTGTAGCCATTGGTAAGGCTATCGCTATGTAATTGAGCTACATCAGTATAGTTGTTTTGGACTGAGTTGTTAGAAAAGCCGATAGTCGCACAAGATGGCCCGGTACAATCAAACACACCGTCAGCCTCATTATTAGGGGCAGCAAAAACACCAGTATTGGCTAGTCCGGAACCATTGAAGCCCGTGCTAGTTGAGACAGAGCGATCTCCCCCAGTGATAGTAATCGATGCTGCAATCTGCTCAGCAGAAAGTCTGTCGGCATCGTCGAATGAAACTATACCGTCATTATTTAAATCTGCATAAGCAACGATTCCAAATAAAGAAACATCTAAATACGATGTTGCAACAACACCAGCGTTAGCAGTAAAGGATGCACCAGTTAACAGTACGCTCGCTGCCAACCCCTTTTTAATCATAGATAATTTCATCAATATGTCCCTCATTTTAGAAGATGTAAGTTCTTGATCGCTTGTACTAAGGCCAGTTATCGGTAAAAGCGAGTATCACTTTAAAGAGTAGCATATATCGAGCCAGTTATTTTTGTCTAACAAATACAGTTACTTGTAAAAAATTTCTCTCTAAGGTTTTAAATAGCGTTAAAAAAGCTGACATCAAGTTCAATGGATACCGTACTTTCCGATAGCAAGCACTCCATTAGGATCTAGCGATGCCTTGACTTTAGTTAGCGTGGGTGTGAGTGATGAGGTGTAAAATAGGTCAAAGTCCCTTTGTTGCAAAGAGTTCATTCTGTAAGTAAGGTACCCTGAGTTTAGTAGTTCAGTATGAAGGTTTAAATGACAGGCTTCTGCTGTCAAGTCACTACCATCTATACGCCTATCATAAATTAGAGAAATAACACACTCCAAAGCTTGGTCAGTTAGCATTGTCATAGAGATAGCTGCTTCTATGTTATATTGTTTTAGACATCGAGTGACTATCGTGGAAAGTTGTTTAGCATGTTCGCCCGTAGCGGGTGCGGTAGGTGCTAACCAAATTAGCCCGACAAAATTACGTTCTAAAAGGGTAAAGTTATTATCATTTGGAAGCCTTGTAGTTTTGAAGTGGACACTTTTTAAAAACGCATTTGTAGGTTGTCCTCGCTTCAGTTTTATCAAGTCATCTAATTTTTCAAGTGTTTTATCGATTTTCAAGTCAAATATCTTAGATGCAACAGGAGCAATATATCTCAGCATAGCTAGTTTCTTTTCACTGATAAATCGAACTTTAAATTTGCCATTAATAAGTGACCGTTTAATTATCCGCTTCCATACAGCTATTTCTTCCTTAGTGCCATATAGGGCACCCGATGCAGTCCATTCATTTAACAAATATTTTTTACGATGTCGCTCTTTCGTCTTATCCGTCATTAAGGTTGTCGAAAGTGGCCAATCTGTTTCATCGAGGGCTGCCTGAATAGACTTGTCAAAATTTGCGATATGAACACAACTTTTAACAATGCTTTTCTCCCGTAAGCCTCTCAGAGATTCTACTAATTCACCTAAGCTTTCTGGCTCTTTTGATGATATAAAAAATGGTAAATAGCACTCCGGAGCACGCATTAATTTCAAAGTTGCACTTAGTACAATACCCATGGAGGACTGTGAAAAAAGCCCGTCAATGTAAGGCCCTAGACCCCATTTATAAATACTTTCGCTATAAAATGTCTGCCCTGGTTTTGAAAATTGACGAAATCCTGTGGATATTCTTTCACCCGAACCGAGAACGATATCGAATTCACTAATAAACTCAAAATGGTTTCCTGCGGGAGTGTGACCAAACCCCCTTTCAAGACTGTTAGCTAGAACACTACATGCTTCAGACGAACCTGTAGCATCCATCCAATGTTTTGCTCCATGACGTTGCAAGAATGAGTAGAGCTGCTTTTGGGTTACTCCAGCTTGTATTCGAACAGAGCCAGTATCTTTTTTATACTCGGAGATTTGATTTAAATTCTTTAAAGACAATATAAAAGCTTTATCCATTCCAGCTTCTGAAGATGTATATCCCCAATTTTTACCGCTGCTTAATGGGTATAAAACTGCTTTTTCATCGGGGGTATCGGCATTCTTTTTATTAAAAAGCTCGATGATTTGAGTTACTTCTAATTCATTTCGAGGGAATAAAATCGCAGAGGGGGTTGTTGTTTCCTTCATCGTACTAGTTGCAAATTCTTCGAAAACCTCACCAGATGTTATAACATTTTCTTTGCTAATTAGATTTTCTAAGTGCTCGATCAAGGTTTTCATGAAGTAAGTTGCTCTTTCATTTCATCTCCAATTACATCCATTAACTTTCTAAATCCAGGACTCAGGGTTTCGAAAAGAACTTTGGGATCTATATGATACGGCGCTCGTTTTCCATGATAATCGGTCACTTTACCTATTTGAGTAAAAGGTATACCAACAAAGCGTAAGCTTCTAGCAAGCCTAGGCTCCATCATTACGAAAATATGGTTAATCCCCCGTTGCTGTGTCACTGTCGCAGCCATAAAATATAGACTTATGGCAATGAATGGAAAACATCGAAGTTCTTTGTCTGAGAAGACTGATTGGTCTATACCACCAGTTTCGGCACCGGCAAAGTTATCGGATTTACGTTTTCGAAACTTAGCTGGAACTGCAAGCCGGGAGATTTCACAAATTTCATCTCGGGAAAAATTTTTCGGATGCAGATACTCATGTTCTAATGCATGGTCACAAAATTGTTCTATTGGAAGCTTCTGCAATTTTGAGTTAGACATTACCATCCGGACTGTACCGGCGAATTGGTTAGACTGTTTGTGCTGCACGAGGCAGTGAATAGAATGGCTATCAAATTCGTCTTTTTCTAAGCTATCTTTTCTGACGGGTTCGAAATTAAGTTCTCTGCAATAAACATCATGACGAATATTAAATGATCTATTCCTGGTTTCGTCGGTTACAGCTATAGTGGTATGAAAATATTGTTTGAAGTGTGTCGCTATTCGGCCCACTTCACGGTTAGCTAGTCGATTCTGTATTGCTTTTGAAACATTTTTTAAGAGCGGGTTTCTATCCATCCGCTTAAACAATTGCTTGAGCATTTTAATCTCTTGTTTTAGGCATTCGCTTTTATCAGCGTAGTACAAATTAAAGGCTTTTACCTACACTGATAATGTGCGAGGCAAAGGCTCACTTATTAGATTTATTTTGTTGTCACTTGGTCGAGAGTATCTTTGTACTCATCAATTTCTGGGGCTATCTTGATTGCGTTTTCTACATAACGTTTAGCAGTTTCATTGTTGCCAAGTTTAAACTCCACCCAGGATAGGTTATTAAGAACTTGATGGTTATTCGGTTGCGTTTGGATTATCAATTCATAGTACTTTTTCGACTTTTCTAGGTCGACACTGATTAGTGTGTCTGCTAATAATCTCAGGTTTTGCTTGTCAGAAGGCATTAAAACAATATGACTTTCCAGAAATTCGATAGCTTCGTTGGTTCTTTTCTGATGCATAAAAGTAGAGAAGAGCATTGAAGCTACTCTTGGCGAGGGGACTTTACCGTACGCTAGCTTCAACATTTTTTCTGCTTGGGAATATTCTTTATTTTTGAGTGCCAATGCCGCTGAAATTCCTCTGCCAAGAGGACTTTCCATTGCTTGATTAGAGAGGTTTTTAACAATTTCACTAGTCATTTGAAATTGATTATCCATAAGCAGAAAATTTGCTTCGAGTAATTTGAACTTTTCTTCATTTGGAAAACGCTTTGTGCCCTCGCGAGCAAGCTGAATTGCACTTGGCAAATCACCTGTACTCTCCAAATACAAGATTTTGCTTAGCATAGGAAGTTTTAGTTCTGGCTTATGTGTGGACCATTCATCATAAGCATCTAATATCTCTTCTTCATTTCCAGAGACTAATTTAATTTTCAAAAAAAGTTTCCAATATGCATCAGAAGTGGCTTCTACTGAGTTGGAGTAGTGCTTAAGCGTAGCAATGGATGTTTCTAATTTACCTTCTATAAACTCAAATTTGGCTTTTAAAAGTAAGTAATCTTTAGAAGTCTTCGCTTTTTGAATTATAGCGTTATAAAGGAAATCTTGATTTAGGTCATTTTGTAGATTAAGAGTAAAAAGACTGTTTAATAACAAGCTAGCATTTTTGCTTTTAGGAATTGCGGCCTGTAGTAAAGACACTGCTTCATTGTAATTGCCAAGGTATTGGTAGGAACTCACTAAGGTTAGCAATAGAAAATGGTCATTTGGCGACTGAGTAATAAGGTCTTTCAGTAAGTCGACTGTAAGCTTGTATTGCCCAGACAAAAACGCAGAAAGCCCGGATGCGTACTTAGCATTGAATGGATCAGTATTTTTCCATCTCTCAGATAGAATCGTTAACCTATCCGCTTCATCGTATCGGAATAATGTTCCAATAATAACTCTTTTTACTGAATTATCTTCAGGAATAGATGAGATTAAAGCATCAAAATCAATTAAGCCGTCTTTTTTATCTACAGCGGAGAGAAGCACAATCTTGCTCGCCTCACCTGGCATGGTATCCATATTCAACGAAGTAATATTATCTAATATAGCTTCTTTACCATGATTATCATTCTCTATACCTGCGGCGATTGCAGCCATTGACAACATCGATAATTCACTAGAACTAAAGGGGTGCTGACTGTCTGTGAATTCTCCAATTCCTTTTTCGTAATCGCCCAGTTGAATTTGTGTTATTGCGAGAATCCTTCTAGCCAAATGACCCTCTGGGTAGATTTCACCTACACCTTTTAATCGTTGGAATGCCCTTTCATAGTCTCCCCTTTGCATGTAGATAGCGCCTAAATATACTTTTGACTGAATGTCATTAGGATTTTGCTTGAGGGCGTTAATCAAATATGGTTCAGCGAGTTTGGGTTCATTATTCAAAAAGCTAATCGTACCAGCTAATTTGTTAGCTAAAGGTTGGTCTTCAAATTTGGAAATGATATTTTTGGCTAGTATCATTGCGTTATCTAAATCTCCAAGCTTATAGAAGCATTGGGACAACCTTAAATTAATAAATGGGTGTTGAAATCTTCGGAGAGAGAATGTTGAGAAAGATGACTTACATGCTTCAAAATTCTCGGTAGCTAAATAATACTGCCCTAACATTGGTAGGAATCTTCCGTTTTCATAAGTGCTCAAATATGAAGCCGTTTCCTTTTCGAGTTCATTACCTGCATTTGCTATCGATCTATGAAGTTTTGCTAAAGCACTTGCAAGTCTGGCATCAACGTTCAAAAGTGAATCCAAAGAAAATGAATCGGCGTTTAGGAAGCTGGAAAACTGCTGATGTAGGCTGAGAATTTCGGGCGATGATAAATCAGGGAAGTCTTCGATGAAACTTGCGATATCATCAACTTCTTGGTTCATGAAACTCAAAAGCAAGTAATTTTCTGATGCTGTTAAAATTTGCTTTTCAGAAAGCGAATCGCCCATCTTTAAAATTCTAGTGAGTTCTCTTTTTGCGTTGAGAGGTTGCTGAATCTTTAAATATGCATCTGCTAATAAAAGTCTTGCAGGTATGTAATTGGGGTTGCTCTGAACGATGTCTTTTAAGTCGATGATTGAAGTTGAGTAGTCTTCCTTTGCGTAAATTTTTTGGACTTCGTTGAGTCGCTCTTCTGAAGAGGGCTGGCTGCATGCCGAAATGAAACCCAAACAGATGATACTGAATAAAAGCCTGTTCATCATAACTTCCTTGCAATTAACATTAATGCAACTAACATTACAGTATAAGATAGGTATTTCGCAAAGTTTTAATTTTCAAAGATAGTATTTTTAGCGATGGCACCATATTCATACAAAGCTTTTCTCGACTTTTCTAAAGCATTTGCTGTAGGAAGCGAGATATAAGGCTTAAGTAACCCCGAGCTTTGAAAGTCAACCGCTAAGATATCTACATCGGCTGCGTTAACTAGTAATAGCTTTCTGGTTCGCTGGATGTGAGTTGCAGAACTTATCAAAAGTATTTTCTTGCCTAAAATCAGATGATTAATACTTTGTATCTCAGTTTTGGTATCAAACCCTTTATTTGAAGTCAAAATGAGGTTGTTATCCACCCCTAATGACTCTAAATACATTTTTGCTTTTTCAGCATAGTAGACACTATTATCAGAAAGAAAGTTTCCACCTGAAAGAATGATAGCAACGTTGTTTTTCTTTGAAATTATAGCGCTTTGTGTCAAGCGCTGCATTGAACACTCGGACCATCTTGCTATTTCTGGAATGTTTCCTACCGATGAGTAATAGCAAGCAGGAGTATAGATAATATAATCGTCGGAATTCGAAATTTTTATATGTTGATTATTTGTGAAGCTGTGTTCGAGGGGGTAGAGTAGAAGATCAGCTGAGTAAGGTTGAGAAAAAATTAAAAGGATAACAATGCCTGCATTACGAGCAACTTTGCTCCATGTTCTATATTTTAAGAGCAGAAAAAGTGTAGATATTAAGAACAGCAGCATTGATAAATTTACTGGGGATGTGAGGAACAAAGCTATTGTTTTAAGTGTGCTCAAGTTAATAACGCCCTCGTAATTTAATAGTTATTAAGATAGCAAATGAAATAGATGGAAACTAGTATGCGATACCTTGTGATAATCGGGCTGTTATTTAGCAGCGTCGTAAAAGCTGAAAAAACGTTTACGAATATTGTCGAAATAGTCACTAAGAGTACTGTGGCTGTAGCATATGTTGCCCCTATAGAATCTAAAGCTGCACAAATTATGGGTACTGGTTTTGTGGTTGGTAATGGTGAGTGGTTAATAACTAACTACCATGTCGTAGATAGGCAACTTGACCCTTCAATTATTTCGTATTTTGCGGCTGTAATAGGGTTCGGTACTAAGACTGCTAATATAAAAGCTGAGTTAGTTTCAATTGATCCACATCACGACCTAGCCCTTTTAAAATTAAACAAAAAATTGCCCCCTTTAAAACTCGCGTCTATCACGTTATTGAAACCAGGAGAGGAAATTGCATTTACTGGTTTCCCTATCGGCTCGGTATTGGGTGTCTACCCTGCGACACATAGAGGTATCATTTCAGCATTGACTCCTGATACATTACCTGTGGCAAGAGCGAAACAACTTTCGAGCATAAACATAAGTAGGTTGGCTAGCCCTGGAATAGCTTATCAATTGGATGCCACAGCTTTTCCTGGTAACTCGGGCAGCCCAATGTATAATCCTTCAACAGGGGAAGTGGTAGGCGTGATAAACAAAGTCTTTGTTAGTGACGGAAAAGAATCTGTATTAACTAACCCATCAGGTATCACATATGCAATCCCTGTCGAGCATGTAATCAAGCTACTCAAAAATCAGGGTGTTCGGTTAAATTAAAAACTCTCGATTTAATTGGAGCGTCAGCTTTTCTTACACTTCTAGCGCTTCGTTTTATATATCACTGATTTTTAAGGCTATAATTCCCGGCTTGTTTTTTGCATGTTAAACGTAATATCGCAGTAGATGTGGCGGAGCCAATAATGAAAAAAACTAATAAAACAATGGATGTTGAACCCATATACAACAAACGTAGGCAGTTTGTTTTTCAGGCCGCAGCTGGAACTGTAGTTGCTACTTTAGCTTCTAAAACTGCATGGGCAGGTGGTTCTAATGGCACAGGGTGTTCAGTATCAGGGAATTTATCCGGAAACCTTTCTCAAGCTCGAGATTGTTCAAGTGATTTGGTACAGGGAAAATCTCCGGGTCAATGGAAAAGAGTCCTTGATCGAAAGCCACATAAAAATGAAGTTTGGAAAAATGTTTTCGGAATAGGTATATATCCTGATGGCTCTGGTGATGCCGAGGCCAGTTTGTTGGACTTTTTGCCTGAGGGAAGTCTATATGTTGGAAATGGGATAAATGAGGCGTTAGTTACTGCTTATTTGAATGCTAAGTATGGTCACTATCCTCTGGCAACAGGGGTTGATGCCAACACTTATGTTATCGGTTTGCATGAAAGTATTGCAAGCGGAGTTTTCACCCAATCTGACATAATAGATGCAGTAAAAGACACTTACAACGCCGATTAAATAGTAGTGAAGCTTTTAGGCACTATCAGAATATTCATGTCATCGGACGGTTCAGGTGTTTCTATACACCATTTACCATCCGGTGGACTTTATACATATGAAGCTTCAGCTTTGCCTTTGTTAAAATATCTTCAAAGCCAAGCTACTCTTCCTAACTGCGTGCAGAGTCTACCTGAGTTGGGTTTAGACGATACCCAATATACTGAGTGCGTAGCTTTTCTTAAAAAGAACCATCTGCTAGTCTGACTTAATCAATCTATTTTCGTTACACTTTTTACTCAACATACACTAGAGTGTGGTTTTCTTGAAATTAGCACAATTATCTAAACATTGTTTTAAACAACGAATTCAATGTGGCGAAATTTCTATTGATTTCAAGCTGCTTTCAATAAACTTTTCTTCAAAGCTCGATTTAGTCAGTGATACACTTTATGAACTATATCGAGATTATGATTTTACAAGTTCAGACAATTGGTTCGACTTCAATGTTTCTGTCGAAACGCCATCTAACCTTAGACGCTTCTATAAGCCTCAAGCTGTATTTCAATTAGATGAGCACATTCCTTTTAAGCCACTACCTTTCGCTCATGCCTATCCACTACTTGAGTGGGGCATGAATTGGTGTGTTGCGAACTTTTTTCATGACTATTTACTGCTGCATGCAGCAGTCCTAGAGAAAGACGGAAAAGCTATAATTTTTCCAGCGCCTCCAGGATCTGGTAAAAGTACCTTATGTGCTTATTTAGCGTTGAGTGGTTGGCGATTGCTGTCTGATGAAATGGCGGTCATAAACTTGAATACTCACCATGTCGAACCTTTTGTAAGACCTATTTGCTTAAAGAATAACTCGATATCACTGGTGAAAGAGTGGTTTCCGGATACTTATATCTCCCCCATAGCTAAGGATACTCAAAAAGGAAATGTCGCCCATGTTCGTCCGCCAACGGCTGCTGTCGAAAACCGACATGTTAGCGCGCCTATTTGCGGCATTGTGTTTCCTAAATTCGAACAAAGCTTGCAAACTACTTTAACGCCTATGGCGCAGACTTTTGCGTTACACCAATTAATCGAGAATGCATTTAACTTTGACCTTTTTGAGCACCAAGGTTTTGAAATATTATCTGATGTCATTACTAGAGTGGCTCTTTTTGAAGCTCACTATAGCGATGTTCATGATTTAGGTGAGCGACTGTTGAACGAAGTTGTTCGTCGATGAAAGATAGCCACGAGATAATCAATCAAATTATAGTTCACCACCGTGTGCCTATTTTAAGCTTGCGCCAGTGGCGAGATATTATCCTGATCTCCAGAGCGAATTCAGTGCTACCCCGCGTGGCGTATATTGCATTGAACCATTCGAGTGCTGAAATACCATCGGAAGTAAAAACTCATTTGCAGGCTGCTCGCCGCCATGAAACTTTATTCCACAATCAAGTTCGTTTTGAGACAGAAACAGTTAGACAGTTGGTCGCTAAAATTACTGATACTAAGCTGGTTATTTTAAAAGGAGCTGGCTACGTATTAAGTGAAAACAAAGCGGCGAACGGTAGAGTGTTTTCTGATATTGATATTTTACTGCCTAAAAACGAGGTTGAAAAAGTTGAACAGTGCCTGATGATGTTTGGTTGGCTTTCTCAATCCGAAGATGACTATGATCAGCACTATTACCGCGAGTGGGCGCATGAAATTCCGCCACTTCGCCATTTTAAAAGAGGAGCTGTATTGGATGTTCATCATAATATTGTCCCTCCAATAAGTGGAAGAGCGCCCAACGCGAATATTCTTTTTAGCTCTACATTAACTCTGCCCAGTGGTATTGAAGTTCTGCAACCATCTGCAATGTTTCTGCACTCTGCAGTGCACTTGTTTTTTGGCGAGGAGTTTCACCATGGATACAGAGACCTGACAGATTTAGCGTATTTACTCGAAGAATTTGTAGATGATGAAAATGAAATGGCTCATTTAGGTAGACTGGCTAGGCAAATGGGCTTTTCTATTGAAGTTTTTCTTGCATTTAGGTACCTAGAAAAGCTGCTAAACGTAAACATTGAACTTGACTTAAAAGCACTTCTGCCGCAAGTTAAACTATCTAAATTTCAATTGGTTTATTGTGATTTCGTTTTTACTCGAGTGCTAGCATTAAATCACAAACTTATACCGTCTAATTTTCGCAACTTTGCCACTAACTTAGCCTTCTTAAGAGGCCACTTGCTCAAAATGCCACTTCGTATTTTGCTCAAGCATAGTGCGAAAAAAATGAGTCGCTACATGACAGAGTTGCTTGTTGGAAATATAGACAAAAAAAGTAGATCAAAAGACGATTTATCTTAAAGGACTTTTATGAAAATTCTGGTTACCGGCGCTGCAGGCTTTATTGGTGCAGCCGTTTCTCAATATTTAATTAATCGCGGTGACGATGTTGTTGGGATTGACAACATTAACGATTATTACGATATCGCGCTTAAACATGCCAGGCTTGAGCAAGTTCAAAATTCAGCGGCAGGTGAACGCTTTACATTTATTAAGATGGGTGTTGAAGAACGCCCTGAAATGGCAGCCTTATTCGAAGACCAAAAGTTCGACAAGGTGGTGCATTTAGCCGCGCAGGCTGGGGTACGGTATTCAATTGAAAACCCAAATGCTTATGTAGATGCTAACTTAGTTGGCTTCATGAACATCCTTGAGGGATGTCGCCATAATAAAGTAGGTCATTTGGTTTATGCATCATCAAGTTCTGTTTATGGTGCCAATGAAACAATGCCGTTCTCAGAACAGCATAATGTCGATCACCAAGTAAGCTTATACGCAGCGTCGAAGAAAGCGAACGAGTTGATGGCGCATACGTACAGCCATCTATACAGCTTACCTACTACTGGATTACGTTTCTTTACGGTTTATGGCCCTTGGGGTCGCCCTGATATGGCGCTATTTAAATTTACTAAAGCCATACTGGAAGGCAAAACCATTCAGGTATACAACTTCGGTAACCATAGACGAGACTTCACGTACATTGATGATATCGTTGAAGGCGTAATTCGCTCATTAGATAACGTGGCGAAGCCAAACGAAAGCTGGGATGCAAGCGCGCCAGACCCTAGCTCTAGTAAAGCGCCTTACAAGGTTTATAACATTGGTGCACAAACACCAGTGCATTTGCTTAAATTTATCGAAACCTTAGAAGCGTCACTGGGTGTTGAAGCGAAAAAAGAGCTTTTACCATTACAGCCTGGTGATGTTCCAGATACCTATGCAGATGTATCATCATTGGTTAATGACACAGGCTACAAGCCTTCTACGTCTATCGATGTTGGTGTTAAGAATTTTGTAGATTGGTACAAAGACTTTTACAACATCTAGAAAGCCAGACTAAAAGAACTCCTAGCCAGTAGACGCCACTTTGAAAGATTGAAAAGCGGCGCATTTTTTAGGAAGAAATTCTTCCGTGGTTTCGTAACCAAGTTCAAATAAATGGTTCTTCATTTCAGCGGTTAACGCAAAGTCTACCGCTGAAATTTCCCCCGTATCAATAACTACAGTGTTATGCCAGTATTTCGCATTAATATACTCTCTTGATATGGCTGTCATAAAGGTACGTATTAACATCGATAGATACTGCGGCAGTAAAAGCCCACCTTTCTTGATTACCTTACGTTTTTGAATGGCACTTTGAAGTCGAAAGCATACCGTCGGCGTGCCATCATGTTGCCAATCTTCAAACAAGGCATCTTCAGATAATATTGCGCCGTCTACCAACAAGTGCTCTTTGAAAGGTTTAAAGGAAAAGAGTAGAGGGATAGACATAGAATAACGTACAGCTTCTGAAACCTTCATGCCTGGCGTATTGTCTTTACCAAACAATACAGGGCCGCCACCGTTTACATCTGTGGCTAATATAGTGAGTGCGATGGGAAGCTCGGCAAAAGTAATTCCTTCAAGCTTATCATCAATCCAGCGTTCGAAATGATCTCCCGACGACAACCCGCCTTCTCGCAATAATCGCCACACGGAAAAAGCGGTAAATTGTTTAAAGTCGGTGGCAATTACTAACTTTCGCATATCTTCAATACTATGGCCTTTGGCGTGCATCGCCGCAATGATTGAACCTCCAGATACCCCCACAAGGGTTTTAATTTCCACATTTAAATCTTTAAGTGCTTTTAAAATACCAATATGCGCACTAAGCCGAGTGCCCCCGCCCGACAAAATAGGCACGATAGTAGCGGGTACCTTAGCAACGGGTACCGATGAAGTTACCTGCATATTTTTAACTCCAGTGATTATAGTAAAAGCGTAGTAGAGTTAGCCGAGCCTGCCACTTTATTGGCGTGCTGGTAGGTGACTTATTAATTAACTAAGTACGAGTGTTGGCAGTGCTAAAGAAGCAAAAATGCCGAACTTATCTAATTAGTAATACTAAGTTAGATAAGCTCGGCATGGCGTTTATTGACTGGCGTAGCCATAGAAATAGCAACAACGAATACGCCGTTGATTTAGCCAGGTTAATCTCGGCGGGCTATTTTACAGAGGCTAACTTCCCTTTCATTTCGCGGCGTCTGGCGTGTAATAAAGGCTCGGTATAACCACTTGGCTGTTCTTTCCCTTTAAAGATAAGATCGCTAGCGGCTAAGAAACCAATTGAGCTATCTAAATCAGGCATCATAGGGATATATTCTGCGTCGCCAGCATTTTGCTCATCAACTAACTTTGCCATTCTGCGAAGGGATTCATCAACTTGCGCGGCACTTACAATGCCGTGCTCAAGCCAGTTAGCGATGTGCTGCGATGAAATACGCAAAGTCGCTCTGTCTTCCATCAGCCCAACATTATTAATATCAGGTACTTTAGAACAGCCTACACCCTGATGTACCCAACGAACCACGTAACCTAAGATACCTTGTACATTATTATCTATTTCGCGCTGTATCGTATCGGCTGATAGTGAATGTCTACTTTCTAGTAGTGGAATAGTCAAAATATCGTTAAGGCCTGAGAAACCCTCGTCTAGCCCCTTCTGAATGTCGAAGACATTAACATCATGATAATGCAGCGCATGCAAAGTGGCAGCGGTAGGTGAGGGTACCCATGCGGTATTTGCACCAGACTTTGGATGTCCAATTTTGGCATCCATCATATTTTGCATTTCATCGGGAATTGGCCACATGCCCTTGCCAATTTGCGCCTTACCTGACAGGCCACATCGAAGGCCGACGGCTACATTTGCGGTTTCATAGGCTTTAATCCACGGCATCGTCTTAAGGGTCGCTTTTTCGGCGAAAGGGCCTGCAAGCATAGACGTATGAATTTCATCGCCTGTTCTGTCTAAAAAGCCTGTATTAATAAATACAACGCGAGACTTCGCAGCATTGATGCAGGCGTCTAAATTCACGCTGGTGCGGCGTTCTTCATCCATAATACCCATTTTCAACGTGTTTTTAGGCACATTGATGACGGTTTCTATTTTGGCAAATAGCGCATCAGAAAAAGCCACTTCTTCAGGGCCATGCATTTTGGGTTTAACAATATAAATGCTGCCATGACGAGAGTTTTGGAATGGACTGTTATTCAGTAAGTCATGCTTGGCGATAAGCGAAGTCACTAAACCGTCCATAATACCTTCTGGTACTGGCTCACCATCGAATAGCATGGCGTCGTTTGTCATTAAATGACCTACGTTACGTACAAACATAAGGCTGCGCGCAGATAAAGATAGTTGCTCTTGATTCGTTACATGTTTTGAAGGCGAATACACTCTATCTTCATGCATAGCCCGAACGATAGTTTTGCCACCTTTACTCATTTCAATGCTTAGCGAGCCTTTCATTAGCCCTAACCAGTTGCTATAAACCAAGGTTTTATCTTCGGCATCAACAGCGGCGACTGAGTCTTCGCAATCCATGATGGTAGTCAATGCAGCCTCAATCAGCACATCTTTAACGCCAGCGGCGTCAGTTTTACCGATAGGGTTGGTGGCATCTATCTGAATTTCAAAATGCAGGCCGTTGTGAACGAATAACAGCGCAGTAGGAGCTTTTATATCACCTTGGTAACCTTGCCATTGCTCGGTGTTCGCAAGTGTAGTGATGTCGCCATCAGTTAAGGAAATCGCCAATTTGCCTGTTTCTATTTTATAACCGACAACATCTGCGTGACTTCCTTTTGCAAGTGGAAGCATACTATCTAAATAGCTTTTCGCTTTCGCTACCACTTTCTCGCCACGGATAGGGTTATAGCTTTTGCCGGGTTCTGCTCCGTTCTCATTGCTAATAACATCAGTGCCGTATAACGCATCATACAAACTCCCCCAGCGTGCATTAACAGCATTCAGTGCATAACGGGCGTTGTTAATTGGTACAACTAATTGAGGGCCAGCCATGGTAGCAATTTCTGCATCCACGTTTGTGGTATCGGCTTGTACCTTTTCAGGCTGCTCTACTAAGTAACCAATTTCTTTTAGGAAAGTTATATATTGCTCACCGAAAGCGGGGTTTCCCGCTTTATGATAGTCATCGATAGCGAGTTGGAGTTGTTCTCTTTTTTCTAGCAGGGCACGATTTTGAGGAACGAATTCTGAAAAGAGGGCTTCTGCACCTTGCCAAAAAGCGTCTGATTGAACACCAGTGCCTGGCATTGCCTGTTGGTTGATGAAATCATCGAGTTGCTCAGCAACCTGTAAACGGCCTCGTGTAATATAATTTTGCATAACTACCTCTATACGTTTTCTGTAGCTCTAGTGTAGAGAGTATAGAGGCAGTTTTTTAATTTATGGTTCCTATCTTTGCCATTTTCTCAGTGAATGTTTGTGTGCATTCAGTATTCATATGTGAAATCTTAATGGCGAGACGCAACAGGATGCTTTAGCTATCACTCATTTCGTTCGCTACATCGCTAATTAAGCGACGTAACCAGATATGCCCCGCATCATGGTGCAATAGTGCACTCCATGCCATTTTTAACGCAATTGGGGGAATATCGAACGGTGGTTCTTTCACTACAACGCTTGGGTCGTCTTTAAATAACTTTGCCGCTTTGCTTGGCAAGGTGGCGATAAGCTTTTGCGTTTTAGCTATCTGTAATGCCGCGTGGTAATGTCGTGTAAATACGCGAATAGCCCGTTGCTTGCCTATTTTAGTTAGCTCTGCGTCTACCCAACCAAGTTTCTGTACTTCTGTTGGGTCGATACCCACGCCAACACCAAAGCCAGTTTTACTCACCCAAATATGTTGAGCGCTTAAGTAGCTGTCTAAGTCACACTTAGCAACAAGCGGGTGATCTGAACTCATTACACAACTAAAGGTATCGTACCAAATCACTTTTTGATGAAAAGACAGCGGCAGTTCTTCAAAGCGGTTAACGGCCATGTCGACCTTGCCTTGCTCTACATCGTGGAAGGTAACGTCACTAGGGGTAATTAAATCTAGCGTAATGTTTGGTGCTAGATCAGTTAGCCTGCCTACTAGTTCAAGTAATAGCGTGCTTTCTGCATAGTCACTTGTCATGATGCGAAAAGTGCGTTCGCTGGTTAGCGGATCAAAATCGGTCTCTGGTTGAATTGAACTTTCAAGTCGGCTGAGCACATCACGAATAGTGGGTTGAAGTTCAAGTGCCCGTTTTGTAGGCGTCATTCCGTCGCTGGTGCGCACCAATAAAGGATCTTTAAATAAGTCACGCAGGCGTTTTAACCCATTGCTCATCGCAGGTTGCGTGATGCTAAGCTGATTGGCCGCTTTTGTTACACTGCCTTCTCGCAGTAAAACATCTAAATATACCAGTAAATTTAAGTCGACCTTCGCTATATTCATTATTGTAATGCTCTTAATAAACTCAATTAGACAGGGCTATTATAAAGCCTTTTTTATCCGCTGTCAGATACGCTTTTGGTCTTACTCTTAAAAAGAATGAAAATTTCAAGTATCTGAAAAATATGGATATTTGTTTTCTATTGCTGATAATCACATTGATTTGTTAATTTGGATATGGAGCAAATTCAGATAAATTCCCTGAATAATAAAAAAAGGCACCCTAAGGTGCCTTTGAACAAAGTTGGGATACTTTGTGTTTAAACGTCGAACTGGTTCATGGTGTTATCATCACCAGAAGCTTTAAGTGCACCTTCACCAGAGAAGTACTCTTTGTGGGTATCACCTAAATCTGAACCTGCCATAGCTTGGTGTTTAACACATGCTAGGCCTTGGCGAATTTCTTGGCGCTGAACACCGCGAACATAAGCCAGCATACCTTCTTCACCAAAGTACCCTTTGGCCAAGTTGTCAGTAGACAATGCCGTAGTATGGTAAGTGGGTAGTGTAATAAGGTGATGGAAAATACCCGCTTCGCGAGCAGCGTCTGCTTGGAAGCTCTTAATTTTTTCATCAGCGGTAGTGGCTAACTCAGTCGCATCGTACTCTTCGCTCATCAATTTAGCGCGGTCGTATGCAGAAACATCTTTGCCTTCTTCAGTCCAAGTATCAAATACTTGCTGGCGGAAGTTCAGTGTCCAGTTGAAAGATGGAGAGTTGTTATAAACTAACTTCGCGTTTGGTACTTCTTTACGAATGGCGTTAACCATTTCAGCAATCTGACCAACGTGAGGTTTTTCAGTTTCAATCCACAACAAGTCTGCGCCGTGTTTAAGTGATGTTATACAATCTAGTACTACGCGGTCGAAACCAGAATTATCCTTAAAGCGGAATAAGCCATTTGGTAAGCGCTCAGGCTTCACTAGTTGTCCACCTTGCTTCAATACAAGGTCGCCTTCAGATAAATCGTCAGCACCGTTAACAGGTGTTGTTTTTAAGTATGCATTGTACTGAGCAGCCAGGTCGCTTTCAGAGGTTGATACAGGGATTTTCTGTGTTAGGCCGGCACCTAGTGAATCGGTACGAGCAACAATAACGCCGTCATCTACGCCAAGCTCTAAGAATGCATAACGAACCGCATTAATTTTAGCTAGGAAATCTTCATGCGGAACCGTTACTTTTCCATCTTGGTGACCACATTGCTTTGCATCAGAAACTTGGTTTTCAATCTGGATACAACATGCACCGGCTTCAATCATTTGCTTAGCTAATAAGTAGGTCGCTTCTTCGTTACCAAAACCAGCGTCGATATCTGCAATGATAGGTACTACGTGGGTTTCGTAGTTATCAATTCGGCTTTGAATAGCTGCAGTGTCGCCGCCTTTAGCTTTCGCGTCGTCTAGCTGATGGAACAAATCGCCTAATTCACGAGCGTCCGCTTGGCGCAAGAAAGTGTATAGCTCTTCAATGAGTGAAGAAACGGTTGTCTTTTCATGCATTGATTGGTCTGGAAGTGGCCCGAATTCTGAGCGAAGCGCGGCTACCATCCAGCCTGAAAGGTATAAGTAGCTTTTATCGGTAGTACCTTGGTGTTTCTTCACTGCCAACATTTTTTGCTGACCGACAAATCCGTGCCAGCAACCTAAAGACTGAGTGTATTGCGCTGTGTCAGCATCATAATCTGCCATGTCTTTTCGCATGATTGCAGCAGTGTAGCGCGCAATGTCTAAACCAGTCTTGAACCGGTTTTGGATTTTCATTCTAGCAGCGTACTCAGGGCTAATGCCTTCCCAAGCACCTTTTTGTGCTGCTTTTAACGTGGCGAAGTTATCAATATCTTGTTGATACTGCGACATGAGCGTTTCTCCCTACTATAATTAGTTTCAATGTTGTTTTGAGATTTCGCATTGGTGCGTTCTCTTAAGCTTCCATTTCATCCTAGTGTGGCAGTCGTAATAATAAAAGCGTATATTTTTGATTGCCATCATTCATGATGTGAATAAATAAGGAGGGATTAAACTGGTAGTAGTTTCCATCAATATTCGTAAGAAAGTGATTTGTAGGCTAGCTTTTACCTAAGAGAGTAAAAATTAGGCGGGTTATTAGCATAATTGCTAATGGGTTTCTGATTGCATGACGTGTAAATTCTTTTGACACTTCGCTGCAATTCAGTAATTGGCAGTAGGTTTTCCGAGTAATTGATTTTGAGAATTAAAGTGAGTAACGATGAGTAACGGCGTCCTTTCCTCAGTTGATCAGCGCACTAAGCTAGTGGGTGAAAACAGGCTTGAATTGCTGATGTTTCAGTTGGGTTCTCGTCATATCTTTGCCATGAATGTCTTCAAAATTAAAGAAGTTATCAACATTCCTAAATTCAATAGCATGCCTGGTTCTCACCAGAACCTTAAAGGCGTAATGAATTATCGAGGCAGCGCTATTCCTATCATTGATATACGCCAAGCGATTAAAATGCGAGGCGGCTCAATAGGTAGCGATGCGCATAACGTTATCATTACGGAATATAACCGAAGCGTCCAAGGGTTCATTATTGGTAAAGTAATGAATATCGTGAACACATCGTGGGATACCATTCAACCGCCACCTAGTGGAATGGGGAAGACAAATTACCTTACTGCCATTACGCAAGTTGATGTGCAAGGTAAAAGCGAAATTGTTGAAATTATCGATGTGGAAAAAGTACTTGCCGAAATCATAGACTACGACATCTCTATATCTGAGGAAGTACTTGATGCAGATATCGTTAATCACTTCAAAGATAAAAAAGTATTAATTGTCGATGATTCAAGCACTGCAAGAAAACAAGTCAGAGACACGCTAGAGCAATTAGGAATAACCATCATTGAGAGAAAAAATGGGGCTGAGGCATTAGCGTTACTCAAGGAGTGGGCGGATGCTGGAAAGCGAGCCAGCGATGAGATATTGATGATGTTTACCGATGCTGAAATGCCGGAAATGGACGGTTATATGCTGACTTCAGAAGTACGAAATGACCCTAGAATGCTCGACCTCTTCATTACATTAAACACGTCTTTAAGTGGTAGTTTCAATGATGCTATGGTCGAAAAAGTGGGATGCGACCGTTTTATTTCCAAATTCCAACCCGACATGCTTGTAGAGGTTGCTCAACAGCGACTTCGACAGTACCTCTCAGAAAGTTAGCAATTTTCCTTGTCACTAACCCTTCTGACGATGCTATTTACCCTTAATGCTTTGAGAAATGGGTAGGTCTGCCTTACACTAACGCCTTCAATAATAAGCATGTTCAACATTCTCGCCGTCATCTGGTGAATATTTTGTGCAATGTGTGAAATGACACAATTCTTAAATGCGACCCATTTAGGATGAGGGTCGTCCGCGCCCACGTTTTTTTGATATGGCGCTTTTTCAGTTCTCAGGGAAGTTTCATGATTTATAGTAAACGCAAACTATTAACCACCTTTACGCTATGCGGCTCGCTTTTAGCACTGTCTGGGTGTGGCTCTACCTCAAATGAAAGTGCGCAAAAGACTGTTGCGCAAAACTCAGCACCTAACAATATTATCATGGTAGTAGCTGATGGAATGGGGCCTGCTTTCACTACGGCGTACCGTAATTATGTTGATGATAAAAACACCCCTGAAGTTGATGCGGTCGTATTCGATGATATTTTGATGGGGAATGCATCTACTTATCCAGCACCAGTTTCTGGTTACGTAACTGATTCAGCTGCCGCAGCTACTGCACTGGCGTCTGGTGTGAAATCTTATAACGGTGCTATTGGGGTTGATGTAGATAAGCAACCTGTTAAATCTGTCATGCATTACGCCAAATTAAAAGGTATGCGAACAGGCCTAGCGGTCACCTCACAAATTGTTCACGCTACGCCAGCGGCTTATATAGCTCACAACGAAAGTCGCCAGAACTACAATGCTATCGCCGACGATTTTTTCGATGTTCGCGTAAATGGTGAGCTTGTCGCCGATGTGATGTTAGGCGGTGGTACTGATTTTTTTGAGCGGGAAGATCGTAACATCATTGGTGAATTTATTGATGCCGATTATGAATATACCGACACTTACAACCGTTTAGCGACAGTGCCTAAAGGCAGCAACGTACTGGGTTTATTTGCACCTGTAGCCTTACCTGCCATGCTAGACGACAGCCGTGATAATCGCCTTAAATACCTAACAGAACATGCTATTAAGCACTTAGAAAACGACAACGGGTATTTCTTACTGGTTGAAGCCAGCCAAGTAGACTGGGCGGGGCATGCCAATGATATCGCGTCGGCGATGGCTGAAATGCAAGACCTTGCCTACACCATAGAATTCTTAAAGACCTACGTGCAAGCGCACCCAGATACCTTGGTTATTCTAACGGCCGATCACAGCACTGGCGGTTTAACCATAGGTGCTCGAGGTGACTATAGCTGGAGCCCAGAGTATTTACATAACCTGAAAGCGTCACTGGGTACCATAGCGAAGAATATGGTTGAACACGATAATCCTGGTGACTATGTTGCAACGACTTTTGGTTTTGATGTTACCGATGAAGAAATCGCCACGTTCGATAGTATTGCACAGCAAGATGTGAAAGCGCGCTTTAATGCCCTTAAGGTATTTTTAGACAACAAAACCAACACAGGATGGACAACATCGGGCCATACCGGTGTAGACGTAGAAGTATTCGCATTTGGCGCTGGCCATGACGATTTTATGGGCCAAATTGATAATACGGATATCGCTAAGAAGATTTTTAACTTCATTGATAATCGCAATACCACTACCCAAGGTATTTCAACAAACGTTGAGTTGATAAAAGCAACGGATAAAAAAGACGGTACCAACGCAAGCTGCGACTTTAAAGAAAATTGGCGTTGTAACTAAACGTATAGGAATACTGCGCTAATGCTGGAATTGTTAGAAGCCATTTTTGATGAAGTAAAACCTATGCTAGGGGAGGGTAAAGTCGCAGACTATATTCCTGCGCTTGCCAGTGTCGATCCTCATCAATTTGGTATCGCTATCTGTGATATTGAAGGGCACATTACGTCAATTGGTGACGCTGATGTGCCTTTTTCTATTCAAAGTATATCTAAAGTCTTCAACTTAGTGCTTGCCATGAATCACTATGGCGAGGGCATGTGGGAACGGGTAGGTTGCGAACCGTCGGGTCTGCCATTTAACTCGCTAGTACAGTTGGAATACGAAGACGGTATACCACGGAACCCGTTTATTAATGCGGGGGCATTAGTGGTGAGTGACATGACACAGTCTCGTTTCGCCTCGCCTCATATTGGTATGCGAGACTTTGTTAGGCGCTTGTCCTGCAACGATAATATTTTCGCCAATAAAGTGGTTGCTGACTCTGAATTTGAGCATCGTGCTAGAAATGCTGCAATGGCGTATTTAATGAAAGCCTATAACAACTTTGAAAATGAAGTTGAGGATGTATTGCATAGCTATTTTAACAACTGTGCCTTGGAAATGAGTTGTGTTGATTTAGCGCGAGCCACGAACTTCTTAGCAAATAGAGGTTATTCTAAATGTGCCGACGAACAGGTACTAAGCCCAGACCAAAATCGTCAAGTGAATGCGTTGTTAGCCACTAGTGGTATGTACGACGAAGCGGGTAGCTTTGCTTTTAAGGTTGGTTTACCGGGAAAAAGCGGTGTTGGCGGGGGAGTCATTGCCGTGGTACCGGGTCGCTTTTCTATATGTGTTTTTTCTCCCGCGCTAAACGCAGTGGGGAACTCTCATTTAGGGGTAGCTGCGCTTACGTCATTGAGCAAGCGCATTAATTGGTCGGTCTACTGATTAATAAAATCATCTAACTCTTCGCCAGTTATCTTCTTAATCTGGCTGAATAAATACCATAGTGCGGTAATAAGCAATATCATGCTGGGTATGACAATGACGGGGTAGCTTAAGGCTGTCATTCGGCCTAGTTCTTCGGTATAAGCCGTAGTGCCAGGCTCGCTTACCAAAATCACCTTGGCTAAAATGTAGTTTAAGGCTGAAGATAAAAAGAACGAGCTTGCCACAATATAAGAACTGACTGCGACTTTGCGTTTAAACAAAGCTTGCTTGTTCTGTGCATCGAGCACGCTATTTAAGTGTGGCCAATTTATAATTTGGTCGTTTAATATCAGCATTTTTACCAGTGGCTTTTCAGTATATTGGGTTATCAATACTGCCAAACCAATAGCCGCAGGAATAGCTGCCTCTTTAATGGCGATATACTCGGCAGGCAGTTTTAACAAACTAAAACCACCCGTTAGCAATACGCTGATAATACCTAAAACAGAAAATCCGTTCACTTTGCCTGATGCTTTCAAATCCCATAATCCATAACCTATGGGGAAAGCGAGTGCGGCGACAATACTCCATTCGGGGCCTAAATAATCTTCAGAGCTTGCATAGCTCATTAGCACCACGGGTATAATAATATTGAAAGCAAGGTTGCCGAAAAAGCCCTGATTCTTTTGCTGCGATTGTACTTCTGCCATAACGCCTTTATCTTTCTCTTATTTGCCGCACTGTTTAATTGAGCACAATTATACGGCATCCATTCATCGTGCCCAGTGCCAAGCGGCAAATAACCCACCTAAAAAGCCAAATAGATGATATTCAAATGAAATAAATCTAGAGGTTGGCAATATACCTACCAGCATTCCGCCGTAAAGAATGGCAACAATGATAGAAATAAGCAGGTATTTCACTTTCTTACTCTTAAAACCAGCTAATACTAGGAAGCCGAAGTAGCCGTAAACCATACCACTTGCGCCAATATGCATAGCACTACGACCAAAAATCCACACCCCCAGTCCGCCAATAATCAACGCACTTGCGGTGGCGATGAGAAAGGTGCGCTTTCCCCACTGCATAGTAAGCCACATAAACAGCAATAAAGGGATAAAATTAGCCATCAAGTGCGACGGCGTACCGTGTAAAAATGGGGCTGTGAAGATATAGGGCAAATGAGACAAAGAGCGTGGATATACGCCAAACTGATTCAAGCTATTTCCCGTTATCAGGTTCACTATCTCAATGACGATAAGAAATGCGCCCAAGGTAAGTAACACGCGAAGTTGAAAAGACAATGGCTTCATAAACAGTTTTTTATTCCTTCGTTATAACACTTGCCTAGCAAGGAAGTATTGTTGGGCGGCTATGCTCATTAAACAACAGCGTTTTGGTGTTCAACTACAATCAGCTACAAGATGATGTGGGGTAAGTATCGAGACAAGTCTTGCGTAATCGCATTACTGTCTTCTCGCACCGAAATACCTGCTGGCATGTCATCTACCAACCAGCTACCAATGAGTGTATGGTTTCCATCAAACACAGGAAGAGGATGAAAAGCTTGTACAATAAACCCTTCTTCTCCATACGGACCTGGGCTTAATTCCGATTCCTTTCCATTTTCAATCAATGAAATATTCGCGCCTTCCCTTGAAAATAATGGCTTTTTGACCCATTTGCCGCCGTGCGTGGCATCATGAGGGGTTTTATTTGGAATATCGTCGGCGAAATAGGCAGGTAGTAAATTAGGGTGGCCTTTAAATTTCTGCCATAACAAAGGCAGTAGTGCTTTGTTTGAAATAATAGACTTCCACGCAGGTTCTAACCAATTTACCTTTGCATCAGCGAGTGAGTCACCAAACTCTTCGCGCAGGATAAACTCCCAAGGATATAACTTGAAACAATCGGTAATGGGGGCATCAGCAAGGTCGGTAAATACCCCTGTATCTGCCAAACCAATGTCTTCAATAAAAACGAAGTCGCTTTGAATACCAGCTTCTCTTGCACAGTCTTGAAGGTATTGCACCGTCCCCCGGTCTTCTTCGGTATCTTTGCAACAAGAGAAGTGCATTTGATTTAATTGATAGTGCTGGTCTATTTCACCGAAGCGAAACACTAGCTTTTCTTGCAAGCTATTAAACTGATCAGCATTTCGCGCCAGCACACCCGCATTCACTTGTTGTTCTAACCATAGCCATTGCCAAAAACCTGATTCGTACAAGCTGGTAGGCGTATCTGCATTGTTTTCAAGCAATTTGGCGGGGCCTTTGCCGGAATAAACTAAATCTAAGCGGGAATACAAACTAGGGTCACGGTTGCGCCAACTGTCTTTAACTAACCCCCAGTGAGCTTCAGGAATAGAAAAGCGGGTGAGTAACTGCTCACTATTAACCACATCATCAACCACAGCTAAGCACATTTGGTGAAGCTCGGCGGTGGGATCTTCTATGTCTTTTTCAATTTGCGCTAAGGTGAATTGGTAGTACGCACTTTCATCCCAGTAGGGTTCGCCATACATGGTATGAAAATGAAACCCAAATTCGCCGGCCAATTGCTGCCAACCTTTGCGAGGCTGGCATGGCATTCTAAACATGGCTTATCCGCCCCAACTGCCTTTGCGTGAGCTACTTCCCCACGATGATTTTGCCCTAACACTGCTACCAAAACCGCCGCGCTTCATTGTGCGGTTTACCGTAGGTTTAGGTTTCAGTGTATCTGAGCCCACTTTGTAATTGCGCTTGCGAATATCACCGCTAAACACATTTCCATCAGCCGTAACCCAGCGAGAACGATAAGACGAGTAGGGTGAATACGAGGTATAGAGAGGCTGTGAGTAATAGCGATTTGGCGATAACAACTGACTTACCATGAAGCCTGCCATAAAGGGCATAAATACACTGCCTGAATTGGTATTCACCGTGCGGCATTGGTTGGCACCAAATTCGTACTCACAATCGTATTCGCTATTAAAGCGAGGGCTGGTACGCATGGCTTCTTCTGTAGCGGTTTTATAAGCTGCATCACAGCGCTCTACTGCATCAGGGAAATCTCGCTTGCAGTCTTCCAATGAAGTGTAAATTTGTGCGTCTTGTTTCTCTTCACCACAAGCACTTAGGAAAACGCTGGCAATACCAATAGCGAGAGGCTTTAACGCGTAGCTTTTGCGCATACGAGAAAGGTTAATACCTGAGCTACGTTTACGGCTGGTGGCAGAACCACTTGACTGATTATCTGTCATAGCACCTTGTGCTGCGTGTGATTTATTAGAGTTTGTCATGGGTCCCCCTTAATAGGTCATGCATGCCGCATTTAATAAACCCACTGCAATAGACATACTGGCTAGCATCACGCCTGCAGAAACTTCATTTTCGTTAATACGCTGTGCAATTTTAGGCATAAAGGTAAAGCGTAATAACGCAAAGGCTAACGATTGCGCGATAATAGCGACAACAGCCCAAATAATGAAATCGACAATAGCGACTGAGTGCGTCGCTGCGCTAGCAAGTGCAATAGCAAAACCAACAATCGCGCCGCCAAAACCAATTGCAGCTGCTACGTTTTTCTCTTCTTTAACTAGTTTCCACTCATCATGTGGGGTCACTAGGGCATATACCAGTTTGAAGACGAATAAGAAAACAATTGAGAGGCCGAAATACACCGCAAAGTTATCTAATCCTGCCAATGAGTCCATAATAGTGTCCATAGAACGTCCTTACCTTTATATGTCGATTAACCGTTTATCGTAATGTCTGCGGGTTCTACGTCAAACCCCGTGGAAATAACTAAGCAGCGGTCGAAATTGCTACCCACTATCTTTTCTTCGCCCGCCACCAGTAATGACTCCACTCTATCATTTTCTATCTCTCGTTCGTAGAGCATCATAAACTGATCGGTAGTGCTGATATCTTCATCTTCTTCATAGGTGGTTTCTGTCACTGCAACGGGCGGTGATTCTGCCCCTACCGCCTCCCAGACTCGCTTAAAAACTTTGCCGTCAAGAGTATAAGTAGGTTGGCTAATCAGGGTATTTACGCAAGATTTCCATTGCTGCTCACTACCAATGGTTTCAGTGCTATAAAAATGCCAAAGCTTAACGTCAGTAATGTGATTTTCACTAAGCCCACCATCAAGCACCACTTGTAAAAAGCCATCATCGTCTGTGTAAAAGCGCAGCAAAGTACCGCCTGTATCAAGTGGTGCTTCGCCAACGGCTTGAATCAGTTGTGAACGTGCAGCGCCTTCTATCGTAAGCGATGGCTCAAGTAACGACAGCTTTAAATTATCTAGCTCGAATGAACCACCCAAATACAAGCCCATCACTTCAGGCGCTTTAGGTTTTTCTGGCGCTTTTTTCTTAAATAATTTACTAAACACAATACACTCCTGTGTTATTCGGCGTCTAACGATGGCCAATTGATGGCATTAATGCGCCTGTCGGCAATGTAAAATAAGGTATCGCCTGGAGCCAGAGTTGAGTCTAACGGTGGATTCACCACCATGTCTTTCACTTGTCCGTGTGGAGCATAACCAATAAATATGGCATCGTGTCGACGCTTTAAGTTCATAAATAGTTTGGCAACGGAAATAGATGGGCTGTCGTTAGGTATCTTCACAGAGAACTGCGCTTGCCCTTCGCCAATGCTTAATAAGTCGTGGTGCAGCATACTGGAACCGGGATCGAATGCCGCTTTCGCCAGCATTTCAACGGCGACACTAGGCGTACATTCCACTTTTGGGCAGTGTTCTTGTAGCAAGCCCACTAGGCTATCATCATTGAAATAAGCAACTTGATGAGCTTGCGGATTTCGTTTCGAACAATACAGCGCAGTGGTCATAGTGACATCATCTTGTGGATTGTCGATGAGAATTGTTTGAGCCGCGTCAATACAAGCCCGGTCCATATCGTCGTCTTTGTTAAACGAGTCTACTTTAACGAATTCGATAATACCTGGCATGGGGTTGGTGATATCTGCTTTTACACACAGAACAATGTCGGGCCGTTCGGTCATGGCTTCGCGTTCTTGCAATAACAAATTTAACAACAACATAGTGCGTTGCTCGTTCCAACCAATCACCAAAATATGTTTACTAACATTTAGGCTAGTCATGCCCATTACCCCTTTTTTCCATTGTTCAGATACCCAGGCTGCAATTCGGCCAATCACCATGGCAAAAATACTTAGTCCTAAGGGAATAACGTAAAATGCTACGATGAGTTTGCCGGCGGAGGTCGTGGGTGATAAATCGCCATAACCCACCGTCGATGCGGTAACAGCTAACCAGTAGATAAAATCGGCTTGTGCAATTAATGCATTTTCGTTGGCGGCGTAAAGTAGCCAATAACTACTCACCCCATAGAAGGCGGTGGCGCCTAGAATCGTGTACCAACGAGATTCGGCGAAATACTGCAACATAATTTTGCGCAGCTTTATCCATTGCGACATAGCGAGAAACAACCTTTGTTTGTCTTTCTTTAACTGTGCCTTTAAGCGGGGAATATGTCTATAAAAGACAAAGCGGGAGCCTAAGCTCCCGTTAAATATTACTTTATTTGCCTAAAATACGAGCAAGTTCATCATCGGCGGAGGTTTTACCCCCTTTTATACCGGCTTCAGAAAGGCGCTTTTCTAAATCGCTGCTCGACTCTTCAGTGGCAAGTTCTTCCGCCGCTTGAAGTTCAGCGTTGCGCATCTTCTGTTTATCTTGAATGCGTGAAAGCGATTCCGTTGCAGTTTTCATTTTGCTGTTCGCGCCCATGTGGCGAGATGAAACAGCAACTTGGGCTTTTTGTACACTTTCAGTGGCTTTCACCATATCCACTTGCTGCTCTAAACGGCGCAAGTTCGCTTTTGCTTGCTGGATATTCTGTGCTAATTGCTTTTCTGATTGTTGGAACTGATCAAGATATGCTTGTTCTTGCGCTTGCTCTTCTTTCAACTCAGATACCTTTTGGGCACAATCAAGGGCTAACTGACGATCGTTATCAATAGCTTTGCGTGCATGCGCTTCGTATTCTTCAATGGAAGAATTAAAGCTAGCGACTTTTTGCTGAGACAACTTACATTTCGCTAAAATCTGCGTTCTAGCATGATCAGATTTACGTAACTCTTCTTTAGCTTCTCTAATTTCCTGCTCCAGAATACGGATAGCCTGGCTATCTACTACCGACTGTGCCGCTTCGTTGGCACCACCCTTTACTGCAGTAACTAATTTTTTCCAAACTGACATTCGCTTCTCCTTCGAAGTAAATATTAACTAAGGTGTGTTTCGTAGGCATCTAAAAATGATGCAACGTTCTGAAACAGTGTTTCTACTTCAATCACAATACTTTCTGATTTCGATTGGGCACTAAGCGCACCAAAGGCAACGTAGTATTCCTCATCGCCAACAGTGGAAATACCAACCGTAGTTAACGGGAACAACATATGGGTAGATAAAATTTCGTGATCTAAAGCCGCTTTGTCTTTCACTTCCGATGAAGCAAACAATAAGGTTTCCACTAAAATTTGCTCGCCGCTAATAGCCAGCCACGCGTCTATACCGTCTTGATTCGCAATGAGTAAACAGTTTTCCTCACGCGTCACCACAAAGTCATCGTGCTCTTTAAACAAAGATTCGATGCTCTCTAGATCCCAACTCATACAGTTCTCCTTTTCGATTGAAGCGATAATGTCGAGTGCCACTGTAACCACAATTTACGCACTCGCCAATATTCTTGACTTGCAGTGTAGACGTATTATGCCATAATCGTCAATAACGAATATGCTTTTAATGTGTAAAAAAGTGTGTTTTTGTAAAATATACGTCACAAATGGGGTGTTTAATTGAGTGCTAAAAATGCATGGCGACAAACCGTAGCGCGACTCGTTAAGTCTGAAATGTCTGTGCGTGGAGTGAAATATCAAGCGCTCAGTCAGCGTTTAGCCGACATTGGTGTAGAACAAAGTGCTGATAATTTAAGAAACAAAGTGAATAAAGGCATTATGGGCGCAGATTTGTTAGTACAAATATTATACGTCCTTAAAGCGCGAGCAGTAGATGCGGCGTTAATAGAAGAAATCTTAACTGATCTTGACGATACAAACAGGTAAAATGCTTCATTACAAAAAGGATATGAAGTGAAACATTCGCTTAAGAAGTCGATACCAATCGACAAGCGAAAAAAAACCCGACAAATGTCGGGTCTAAGATAAGGAATGTTAAGGGAGAACATCATCACTATCTGGGACGAATCTTAACCGTTTAAGGTTTTTTCTTCTATCTTTGTTTGATATTCGACCGTATTGGGTTCCATAAGTAGGTATAGTAAATTATACATGGCTACTTTAGGCTAATAAAAATAACAGGTTGGATGAGTGAGTGAAGTTGTATTTCGGTTGAATTAACCAATGTGCATAAAACTTAAATTTACTTAATATTCAACTTTTGTCTTAATTCTTTAGTTCAATTTTAGCGTTTTAAATAGTAAATATGAAATTATCAGATTATCGCTTCACACTACCAGAAAACCTGATTGCTAAGTACCCAACAGAAAATAGAACGGCAAGCCGTTTACTTCAGTTGAATGGTAAGTCGGGCGCAGTTACTCACGCTATGTTTAACGACATGCTGTCGTTAGTAGACGAGGGTGACCTTCTGGTTTTTAATAACACCCGTGTTATACCTGCGCGGCTGTTAGGCAAGAAAGAAACCGGTGGCCACGTTGAAGTGCTTATTGAACGTATTTTAACCGAGCACACCGCACTTGCGCATGTTCGAGCCAGTAAAGCACCAAAGCCTGGTACCCGTTTGTTGCTAGAAGAGCATGTAAATATCACGGTTGAAGGGCGTGATGATGCTTTGTTCTTGCTGCGCTTCGATCATGAAGAAACGGCACTTTCGCTGCTAGAGCAGTATGGCCATATGCCATTGCCACCCTATATTGACCGCCCTGATGAGTCTACCGACAAAGAACGCTATCAAACGGTTTACAATGAAACGCCAGGCGCCGTTGCAGCGCCAACGGCAGGCTTACACTTTGATGACAATATGCTAGCGGCGTTAAAAGCAAAAGGCGTGAACTTGGCCTTTGTTACCTTGCACGTTGGTGCAGGTACGTTCCAACCTGTAAGGGTGGAAAATATTGAAGAGCATAAAATGCATGCTGAGTATGCCGAGGTATCTCAAGAAGTGGTAGATGCCGTATTGGCAACCAAAGCAAAAGGTAAGCGGGTGATTGCGGTAGGAACTACATCGGTACGTTCGTTAGAATCTGCGGCAAAAGCCAGTGCAGAGCAATCAATCGAAGATAACACAGGTGAAAACCCTGTGATTGCGCCGTTTTACTCAGATACTGAAATTTTTATTTATCCGGGTTTTACCTTCAAAGTAGTCGATGCCATGTTTACCAATTTTCATTTGCCCGAATCGACACTAATGATGCTGATAAGTGCTTTTGCTGGTAGAGAAAATGTGATGAATGCTTATCAAGAAGCCATCGAGAACGAGTACAGGTTCTTTAGTTATGGCGACAGTATGTTTATCGAAAAAGCCTAATTGAAAGATAAAGCTTCACGATATTTTAGGGAATAGGGCAGAGGATGACCGCCCTATTTCTTTATCTCAACGATAAACATGCGTATTGGGCATGATCTCAGAAGAATAACTGGTATAATCGCCCACAATTTCGTTTGACCCAGCGCCAGAGCGCGCACCTGATTGGGAACGCTTTACATGCAATTTGAGTTGTTGAAAACCGATGGTAAAGCCAGACGCGGACGTCTGGTTTTTGATCGTGGTGTGGTAGAAACCCCAGCATTTATGCCTGTGGGAACTTACGGCACAGTAAAAGGGATGACCCCTGAAGAATTAGAAGACAGTGGTGCACATATTTGCCTTGGCAATACATTCCACTTGATGCTACGCCCGGGCACAGGCGTTATACGTCAGCATGGCGACCTGCATGATTTTATGCATTGGGATAAGCCTATCCTTACCGATTCAGGCGGCTTCCAAGTATTCAGTCTAGGTGATTTGCGTAAAATCACTGAAGAAGGGGTAACCTTCCGCTCGCCAATTAACGGCGAAAAGATTTTACTTACGCCAGAAAAATCAATGGAAGTGCAACGCGATCTGGGTTCCGACATCGTGATGATTTTCGATGAGTGCACGCCTTTTCCTGCCACTGAGCAAGAAGCGCGCGTTTCTATGGAAATGTCATTACGCTGGGCGAAGCGAAGCAAGGAATCTCATGGCGACAGTCCTGCTGCTTTGTTTGGTATCATCCAAGGTGGCATGTATGAAGGTCTGCGTGATGTATCGCTGGCTGGGCTAGAAGCTATTGGCTTCGATGGTTATGCTATTGGTGGCTTATCGGTTGGTGAGCCTAAAGAAGATATGATCCGCATTATCGACCATACTGCGCCGCAAATTCCAGAAGACAAACCACGCTACTTAATGGGTGTCGGTAAACCAGAAGATATTGTAGAAGCGGTGCGCCGTGGTATCGATATGTTCGATTGTGTTATGCCAACCCGTAATGCAAGAAACGGTCATTTGTTTGTTACCGATGGCGTAGTGAAAATTCGTAATGCGGTCCACCGCAACGATACCTCGCCCCTTGATGAAAATTGTGACTGTTACACTTGTAAAAACTATTCTCGCTCTTATCTACATCATTTAGATAAGTGTAATGAGATTTTGGGTGCGCGTTTAAACACCATCCATAACCTTCGTTACTACCAACGTGTTATGCAAGGCCTTCGCGATGCTATTGAAGCAGATTCGTTGGACGATTTCGTACACACTTTCTATGAACAAAAAAATATGCCGGTTCCGGCACTATAACAACGAAAATAATTGGGGAATTTTATGAGCCTATTTATCTCAAGCGCACATGCGCAAGCTTCTGGCGGCGCTGCACAAGGCGGTGGCATGGAAATGATCATCATGTTGGCCGTATTCGGTTTAATCTTTTACTTCCTACTTTATCGCCCTCAAGCGAAGCGTGTAAAAGAGCATAAAAACTTAGTTACCTCACTGGGTAAAGGCGATGAAGTGCTAACGCAAGGTGGCATTGTTGGTCGTATTACTAAAGTGTCTGACGACAAAGATTTTATCGAAATTTCTCTTAACGACACGAACAACATCGTTGTGCAGAAGTCGTCTGTAACAGCTGTGTTGCCAAAAGGCACGATGAAGTCGCTGTAATTGACAAACGCCGGGGCCGGGACCTTCCCGGTACTGGCACGAAAGGAACTATCCAGTGCTAAATAAAAATTCAATCTGGAAAGTGCTAAGTACGCTTATCGTCATTGGACTATGCGCACTTTATGCACTTCCCAATATCTACGGTGAAGATCACGCAGTGCAGATTTCTGCAGGCCGTGACGCTGTCGTAACCGAGTCAATGATAGGCCAAGTTGAGTCTACGTTGGCGGCAAAAGGTATTACTCCCAAGCGCATCGAATTCGAAGATGAGCAAATTCTCGTTCGTATCTCAGATTCAGACACTCAATTAGTTGCCCGTGAAGCATTAGAAGATGCATTAGGTGACGATTACTTTGTGGCAATGAACCTTGCACCTGATACGCCAGAATGGCTTGAAGGGTTAGGTGGCACGCCAATGAAACTTGGTTTGGACTTACGCGGCGGCGTTCATTTCTTAATGGAAGTGGATATGACCGAAGTCATCACTAAGTCATTAGAAGATGCTGAAAGTGGATTTCGTACCTCTTTGCGTGAAGAAGGCATTCGCTATCGTGGTGTTACACAGAAAGAAGACTACGTAGAAATTACGTTCCGTGATGAAGAAACGCTTGATAAAGCAGAGTTTTTCTTACGTAACCAAAATCGCGACCTTACGCTAAATCAAACTGACGACCTAGTACTTCGAGCGGTTTTCTCTGAAGCTAAACTTCAAGAAATTCGCGAAAACGCGGTTAAGCAAAACATTACCATTATTCGTAACCGTGTTAACCAATTAGGTGTTGCTGAGCCTTTGGTTCAAAAACAAGGTGCTGACCGTATTGTTGTGCAACTTCCTGGTATTCAAGATACGGCCCGTGCTAAAGAAATTCTAAATGCTACCGCAACCTTAGAATTTAGAATGGTTGATCAGAAAAACGACGTGCGTGACGCTATTAGCGGTCGTGTACCCGCGGGTTCTCAAGTTATTGAAGACCAGCAAGGTATTCCTCAGTTGCTTGAAAAACGCATTATGCTTACTGGAAGTCATATCATTGATGCCAATAGTGGTGTAGATGAATACGGTTTGCCTAACGTTAATATTTCTCTTGATTCAGAGGGCGGCAATAAAATGTCTCGCTCGACTCGAGGCAATATTGGTAAGCCGATGGCTACGGTATTTATTGAATACAAGTCGAACGGCGAGCGTAATAAAGACGACAAGCTAATTTTCGAAAAGCACGAACAGGTTATTTCCGTAGCCACTATTCGTGCACAGTTAGGCAGTAAGTTTCAAATTACGGGTCTAGATTCACCGAAAGAAGCCCGCGACTTAGCCTTGTTACTCCGTGCCGGAGCATTGATTGCGCCTATTCAAATTGTTGAAGAGCGCACAGTAGGGCCAAGTTTAGGTAAAGAGAACATTGAGCTTGGTACACAAGCTATTGTGTATGGTTTGTTGGCGGTACTTGTGTTTATGCTCATTTACTACAAAGCCTTTGGTATTGTGGCAAACATTGCACTTATCACCAACTTGGTGATGATTGTGGGTATTATGTCTATGATCCCTGGTGCGACGCTAACCTTACCGGGTATGGCGGGTATTGTTCTTACCGTTGGTATGGCGGTAGATGCTAACGTACTTATATTCGAGCGTATTCGCGAAGAGATACGTGATGGAAGAAGCCCTCAACAGGCCATTCATCATGGCTATGACAGCGCGTTCTCTACCATTTTAGATGCTAACATCACAACGTTCATTGCGGGTCTTATTCTGTTCGCTGTAGGAACCGGTCCAATTAAAGGCTTCTCTATTACGCTAATGATTGGCATTGCTACCTCTATGTTTACTGCCATTTTACTAACACGCGTTATCGTTAACGCTGTGTGGGGCGGTCGACGTAATGTACAGAAATTAGCGATATAGGAGCAGGACATGCAATTATTAAAGTTATCTGAAACCATTAATTTCATGCGTCTACGCATGCCTGCCATGGTGTTATCAACGCTTCTTATTTTAGGCTCATTCGTCTCTTTGGGCGTTAACAGTCTTAATTGGGGATTAGATTTCACTGGCGGAACGCTAATTGAAGTGGGTTACGAAGATGCAGCGAACTTAGAGTCTATTCGTACGTTACTGAACAATGCTGAATTCGAAGACGCTATTGTACAAAACTTTGGCAGCAGCCAAGAGGTGCTAATTCGTATTGCCCCTCGTGACGGTGTTAAAGCGGCCACGATTGGTGAACAAGTATTAGCAGCGTTGCGTGCCGACGGCACTGCGGTTGATATGCGCCGTATTGAATTCGTAGGGCCAAATGTGGGTGAAGAACTAACTGAGCAGGGCGGTTTGGCCATGCTAGTGGCGCTCATCTGTATATTGGTTTACGTTGCCATGCGTTTTGAATGGCGTTTCGCGCTAGGTTCGGTATCGGCCCTTGCTCATGATGTTATTCTAACCTTGGGGTTATTTTCGATACTTCAAATTGAATTTGATTTAACGGTACTCGCAGCGGTATTAGCGGTAATTGGTTACTCGCTTAACGATACCATTGTTGTCTCTGATCGTATTCGTGAAAACTTCCGCAAAATTCGTAAGGGCGAGCCCATTGATATTATCAATATTTCGCTTACGCAAACCTTGAATCGTACAATCATTACATCACTCACCACGGTATTAGTGTTGATTGCCTTGTTCTATAAAGGCGGCGCACTCATTCATGGTTTTGCTACTGCATTGTTGTTTGGTGTTGTTGTTGGTACGTATTCTTCCGTTTATATTGCAAGCTCAGTTGCACTAGCACTGGGTATTAGTAAAGAAGATTTGATGCCACCTCAGGTAGAAAAAGAAGGCGCTGATTTAGACCCAATGCCCTAATTTTTGACGCTAGGTTCATAAGATACAAAAAGCTAGTCAGCAATTGACTAGCTTTTTTTTGCTTTCAATTTACGCTGCAGGAGTTAGGCGGGCTTTTAAGGCGTCTTTGTAACGCCTAGAGACGGGAACTTCAGTGCCATTTAACAATGTTAAAGTGCCATCTCCGCTGTCTTCAAATCGTATATTGTCTATAAGTGTGCTTTGCACCACATAGGAACGATGTACACGAATAAAGCCTTTTTCACTAGCGTGTTCACAGAAATGTTTCATGGTATACCGTAATGGAAAGGTCGACTTCACCGTGTGCAGATTAATATAATTGCCCGATGCTTCTACCCAATAGACGTCACTAAGTTTTACTAAAAATTCTCTGTTTAGCTTCTTTACCAACAAATTGTCAGGCATGCCCGAGGTGGGGGTATCCCCTCTAGCGCCATTCACTTCCACAGGCGCATCATGCTCCCGAATAACAGAAGCCTCTCCTATAAGTCTTCTATAACTGAACATCATGATGTAATAAAAGGTGATAAGAGTGATATAACCCCATAAATCCTTACGGTACTCATAGAAAAATTCGCTGACTATAGGTCCAAAATCGTATTCTTTGTCCGATAGTAAATAGCATAGTTCTCTAAAGGCCACCATGAAAGTGACATGTGCAATTGAAAAAAGGCTCGCAAACGCAAAATGCCACAGTAGCCATGTTCTAACCCCAAATGCGTAAGTATCAAGTTTGCGGATGAAATAAATAAGGGGGACGACTAATAATGCAGTGGCTAATGCGCTGCTATATTCCCACAGATAAGGCTCCCACAACGAAGTGCTGTTATTTGAATCTCTCGAGAGCTCTGTCCAATCTGATGCAGCATTAATCGAGTTATTCAAAAATAGATAAATCACCAGCAGTACAAAGGCTGCCCATTTGTGATATCGCTCTGTATCGCGACAAAACTGACTGAGTTTTTCGTCACTGCTACCCACCGCTCACCCCCAATTACTCATTCTCTCGTCACTCTACGCTAGTGTAAGTAAGAAAATCTACGTTATATCAAACCCTATTACTACATTATTGAATAGGACAGACAGTAATGACACAAGCAATAAGTCGCAGCGAATCAACCCGGTTTCATGAACTCGATGCACTAAGAGTTATCGCGTTTGGTGTGTTAATTCTCTATCACATTGGTATGTACTACGTTTTGGAATGGGGATGGCATATCAAAAGTGAACAGCCTCAAGCGTGGCTGCAAGACGTGATGATTTTAACTAATCAGTGGCGAATGTCGCTGTTATTTCTAATTTCTTCGATGGTTCTGACGGTATTGTTGACGCGCGTAGAGCCTAAACCGCTTTTATTCTTAAAACGGGCAGGGGAGTTGATAATTCAGCGAACCCAACGTTTAATGGTTCCGTTATTATTTGGCATGTTTGTGATAGTTGCCCCACAAGTTTATATTGAGTGGACGGTAAATGGGGTGATAGACACCACTTTTACGCAGTTCTATTTAGAATACATTAACCCTAATACACAATGGCTTACCGAGCGTCATTCTGACATTGGCTTACTCACGTGGAATCACCTTTGGTTTCTCCCTTACTTGTGGGTGTATTCGTTATTGTTAATTTTGCTGTTTCCGATAATGGCTCAGTTGGCAAAACTCCAGATTGGAATAATAAGCTTTTCTTTTGCATCCTCTACAGCAATGGTCGCAATATGGCTAATGCTGCGAAATACATACCCCACTACACACGATTTGCTTAATGACTGGTACAGCCATGCTAAATACTGCCTTGTTATGATGGTAGGTGCCGTTATTGTTCTGCAGCCCAAACTATGGGAAGCACTAGAGCGTACTCGTTATGTAAGCGCGGTGGTGGCGTTGTGCATGTATTCACTTATTATCGCAGATAGGCATGACATGTTTGGGCCTGTTGGCGATTGGATGACAGAGTTCTGGTGGTTCAGAGTGATGGTCGGTTATATTGTAGTACTGAATCATTGGGCTTGGTTAGCGGCGATACTAGGCTTTGGTAAGCGTTACTTAAATAAACCCGTGGGTTGGGTAAAATACCTTAATAGCGGTGTGCTTTCTTACTACATGATGCACCAAACACTGATTGTGGTGGCCGCGTATAGCCTGCATTCAATAGGCTTTCCAGTAGGCATTCAGTTTGTGCTCATTTTACTATTTACGTTAGTTGGTTGTGCGCTAACTTATGAACTTGCCAAAACAAACATGGCTACACGAGTACTATTTGGGCTGAAGGCTAGGACGCAACGACCTAACCAAGACATTGATACAACCATTACGCTCTCTTCTGCATCGGCTTATTCAAAGACAGGGTCTAAGCCGCCTACAAAAGCCAGCTTATAAACAGGCACAAAAAAAGCGGTGTATGAACACCGCTTTTTTTCATTTTATATAAGACGCTAAATCAATGAGCTGCCTTCTAAAATGCAAAGGCTATTTTAAATGCTTAACTAAGCCTTGAACTACCTTGGCGCTACCAGCAACAATTTCACCGCTATAAAGTGGATCGTTACCGCCTTTAAAGTCGGTGACTAGGCCACCAGCTTCACGAACAATAAGTTCGCCTGCTGCGATATCCCACGTTTTAATACCACGTTCCCAGTAGCCATCATGACGGCCAGCAGCAACGTAGGCTAAATCTAACGCTGCACTACCTGCACGGCGAATGTCGCCACATTCATGGAAAATTTTGTTTAGGCTTAGCGCATACTCGCCAAACTTAGCTTTGTTTTTAAACGGCATGCCAGTAGCGAGAATAGTCTCATTTAAATCACGAGGCTTAGACGCACGAATACGGTAACCATTTAGCTGAGCGCCTTGTCCACGGCTAGCTGTGAATAACTCGCTACGAATAGGATCGAATACAACAGCTTGGTCTAGACGACCTTTGTGAAGTAATGCAATTGATACGGCAAAATGAGGAATGCCTTTAATGAAATTGGTGGTGCCATCTAATGGGTCAATAATCCACTGAAAATCAGTATCTGCGCCGGCAGTTTCGCCAGACTCTTCGCCCATAAAGCAGTGATTTGGGAATGATTGCTGAATTTTAGCAATAATAGCTTGTTCAGCATCCTTATCGATTTGCGTAACGAAATCGTTAGCGCCTTTTGATTCAGTTGCTACTTCGTTGTGTTTTTCGAAACCACGAACAATAATTGTGCCAGCCGCACGCGCTGCGCGCACCGCAATATTCAGCATAGGATGCATAGATAAACCACCAATTGTAAAAGACCAAAGAACTGACCTTGACCATAGGTTAGCCCAACATGCGTTTTACGCAAGTGACCCACAAGGTAAGGTGTTCAAAACGCGCGCATCTTAACCAGAATGGTCGTGTGATGCAAATGAAATGTGGGTAGGTCGCACAACTACGGATGATGCCGACTGGTTTGAGGCATCAATGTAGGCCTTCAGATAGCCATCTATACCGCCATTGTGCTACTATTCGCTCAATATTGACGAGGCTACAGGTAATAAAAAGCATGCTCGAGAACATCCGTATTATTTTGGTGAGTACATCACACACTGGTAACATTGGCTCTACAGCGAGAGCCATGAAAACCATGGGCTTGAGTAGCCTTTATTTAGTTAATCCTGTTCATGAGCCTGATGGCCAAGCAAGTGCCTTGGCAGCAGGTGCTGGAGACGTCCTCGCCAATGCTAAAATAGTGAGTACGTTAGAAGAAGCAGTGTCTGATTGTGGTTTGGTGGTAGGTACCTCGGCTCGTTCTAGAACCCATTCATGGCCTATGCTTGGGCCACGTGAATGCGGCGAAAAACTAGTACAGGAAGTCAGTAATTTCCCCGTAGCACTGGTATTTGGTCGTGAAAATAGCGGCTTGAGCAACGAAGAGTTGCAGCAGTGTCACTTCCATATGTGTATTCCAGCAAATCCTGAATATAGCTCGCTTAACTTAGCTGCCGCGGTACAAACCTTATGTTATGAAATTCGTATGGCCTATCTTAATCGCGAAACCTACCCCAGCGTTGAAGAAGAGTACCCACTAAACGAAGATTTAGAGCGTTTCTATACCCATCTGGAAACGACTTTGGAAAGCACCTCTTTCATTCGTAAAAGCCATCCTGGTGTAGTGATGACTAAACTTCGTCGTTTGTTCAATCGCGCGCGTCCTGAGTCTCAAGAACTGAACATATTACGTGGCATCTTGGCGTCTATCGATAAATCGGTGAAAGGAGATAACGCTCCAGCGTCTGACCCTGAGTCAAAAGTAGATAAAGAAAATAACTAATAGCTAATAACGTAACTAGGCGAGGCACTCGTGTTCTCTAGAATTAAAGATGACATTCAAGGGGTATTTCATCGCGACCCAGCGGCACGAAATACCTTTGAGGTTTTAACCAACTATCCAGGTTTACATGCGGTATGGCTGCATCGTATTAGCCACAAATTGTGGAAAGCCAACTGGAAATGGTTGGCACGTAGTCTCTCTACATTTAACCGTTGGCTAACGGGGATTGAAATTCACCCCGGTGCTACCTTGGGCCGCCGTGTATTTATCGACCATGGCATGGGCGTAGTGATTGGTGAAACAGCAGAGGTGGGCGACGACGTTACCTTGTATCACGGGGTGACATTAGGCGGTACAAGTTGGACGCCGGGAAAACGTCATCCTACGTTAGAAAAAGGGGCGGTAGTTGGCGCGGGTGCTAAAGTACTCGGCCCTATCACCATAGGTGAAAATGCCAAAGTAGGCTCAAACTCCGTGGTGGTAAAAGATATACCTGCGGGGGCTACTGCAGTGGGTATTCCTGGGCGAATTATTATCTCTAAGCGACAAAATGATGCAGCGCAGGTTAACCCCAACCGCAATAAAATTGCCGAAAAATATGGGTTCGATGCTTATGCAGTTGCGCCTGACAATCCAGATCCTGTCGCTAATGCCATGGGAATTATGCTTGAGCATATGCATCAAATGGATACCAAGGTGGAAGAAATGTGTAAGGTAATTCAATCACTCGGCGGTGATGTGTGTACTGATAACTTGCATAACATATCAGCGCAAGATTTCGCCGATACGGGTATTGATTTTGCAGATGAGAGTAAAGCTAAAGCTGGCCAAGAGGCGTTCGACCCAACAATCTAATCATTAGAGGTTTGTTAAACTAACGGTATTTAAGTTACTAATTTTAAAGCTTAAATAGTTCAGCGGTAAAACCCTTCTTACGCTAGCCGCTGCTCGAAAAATGGAAGTAGAGCGCGACATGTATGACAAAATCATTGTCGCGCGTGTCTGACAGAAATTGCCTATTCCATTGGCTTTCTACCGAACAGAGTAAGAAAAATTGCCGCTCTGGCTGGCGGCTACAACCGATTCACTTGAAGTGCTTCACAAACATGACGAGTACGCTAACGGCCTATGAACTACATTCTGAAAAAAGCCAACAGTCTGTATTGACCGAAAGGCCAACGCTATTATTGTTCGATCACATGACTTCATGTTGCCATACCGATAAAATTAAAACTGGCTGTTCCAACCTCCCCTTGATATATTTCCATGCTCAATAAACAAGGCCAGAAGTAACATGGACGTGCCGTAGTGGGAATATCAGACAAACATAAACAGGAAATTTCTCTATTACACGGCTTTATTGCCCTTTTCTTAATTCTCGTTGTTAGTGGTTTTACTTCTTATGCGCTGAACCTAAGTTGGGGATGGCTTCGTCAGGCGCTAGCCCTTGTGCACCTGTTTGCAGGTTATGTAATTGGTGCCATTTTCTTTTTTTACTCCTATAAGCATTTTAAACGAACGGTGGGTTTTCGACGGACTGGCTCGATCATTATTGGCGTGATTTTATTTCTTGCAATCTGCTATCTCGCGCTAACAGGTGTTCTGATCAGTTTTACCGGAGTATTAAAAAAACAAGCTTGGTTGCTCGACAGCCACATAGTGTGTGCAATCCTAACGCTTTTCCTGTTAGTCGTTCATTTAATTTGGCATTACATAACATTCCCAAGCAACAGACGTTCAAGTGTTCCGTCCGGGTTTGTTACGCTTTCTAATAAAATAATCAAACCTATTTTAGTTGTAATAGGGGTTGCATGTGCTGTCACCATTACCCTGTTGACTGGAAACTACTTAATCCAAAATAACTACCCAAATAATACGGTGGACGATTATCTTTATGCTTATGGCGACGGTCCTTTTTTGCCCAGCTTAACTATGACCGAGAGTGGTACTTTTGTACAACGAAGGCATATTGCAGAATCTGCACAATGTATTGAATGCCATAAAGGGATAGGTGAGCAATGGATGGCTTCTACGCATAGACATGCGGCGGATGACCCTACATACGTACGAAACGTAAATTTGCTGACGGAATCTAAGGGCATTGCATCAACCCGATATTGTGAGGGGTGTCACGCACCAGTGGCTTTGTTAACTGGACAGTTAACACCGGGGGGGAGCCATGGAGGTAAACTAGGTACTGTTGCAAACAAAGAAGGGATCAGCTGCATGTCATGTCATGGCGTGAGTCACTTAACTAGCTCAGAAGGGGTGGCAAGTTATCATTTTTCCCCCAGAGAATCATATCTGTTTGCCAATGTGGATGTATGGCCTCTTAATTTTTTACATCAACAGGCGCTAAAGTTGGTTCCACAGCGTCATGCGAAGGATCTCTTATCACCGCTGCTGCAAGAGTCGCAATTTTGCAGTTCATGTCATATCCAGTTTATGGATAAATCCATGAATAACTGGGGCTGGGTAAAAATGCAGGATGAATTTCTAGCCTGGTCAAACAGTAAGTTTAATTCGCCTAAAGAGCTGAGGTTTTCTCATCCACAAAACAAACAATGCCAAGACTGCCACATGCCGATGATAAAGGCTGACGACATCGCAGCCGATGGCGCAGGGCAAGTACGTTCTCACTACTTTGTCGGTGCCAACGTAATGTTGGCGAAACATTTCGGTAACGAAACATTATTTGAAATGACCAAAGAATTTCTGCAGCAAGACAAAATTCAGTTGTCGATTGAGCCTCCCGAAGATGAGCAGGCCAAACAAAGCGCACTGTACCTTAAAGCTGAGCTGAGAAACCAGCACAAATATCCGGTTGCGATGTATCGGGGAGAGCACAAAAAAATCAAAGTGTTATTGACGAATCAAGGCGTTGGGCATAGTTTTCCCGGTGGCACCATAGACTTAAATGAAGCTTGGATTGACTTTAAGGTATATGACGGACAGCAACGTCTTGTCACCTCCAGTGGTCAGTTGCAAACAGACGGGTCCTTGGGGGCAGACACGGTTGTTTACAAAGAAATCGCAATCGACAGACACGGTAAAGAAGTATGGCGTCACGACTTGTTCAATATGGTTGGGCGAAGTTATGTTAATGTGATCCCTGCGGGGTCTACTGACGTCGTAGAATTTGATCTCATAGTGCCAGACTGGGCCACATCACCACTTACTATTTCAGCCACACTTAAGTTTCGCAAACTCAACCAGAAGTATTTAGATTGGGTTAATCTAAAACAATCAGTTGATACGAATCCAATTATAGATATTGCACGAGACAGTGTCAGCGTAAAAGTGCTCAAAGCACCAGCGAGTCAGTAGTTTTTTTTGATGCGAGCACATAATGCTGGCGCCACTGCGAATCAAGTACATAACCTTTAGCTTGCGCGTAACGGATAAAGCTAGCAATCCAAACATTATTTACCTGATTAGTAGAGACACCGGTGTAACTGTGCTGAAGATACAAAAACTCAAAAATTCTGGTCAGCTGTGGGCTTTGTTCTGTTAACCCTTCTTTGTGTACATTTCGCGCAGCACGGGCCAGTTGATTTATCACTACCCGTTTTTTCACCTTTGAGTCGGATTGCATCAAGTAACTAAGTGCCATGGGGTTGTCTTCCAAGATAGCACTAAAACCACTTCTAAGGTACTTCATGTCTGGCTCAAAGCGTTGCTTACAATACTCTGTTAAAGAAGCGCGAATACGACACTCTTTTGATATAGCTGACCGAAATGCTGGGGAGTACTGGTTTAAATCTTGGTTTTCGAAAAAGGACTGTAAGCTTTGCAAAGTTAAGTAAGGAATAAACCAAGATTGCTCAGGATAATGCTCTAGTAGAAACTGTGAGTAATCTTCAGATAGGGGCAGACCGAGTTGGTTCATTTTTAAGATAATGCGTTCAATATCCTTTTCTGAGCGCAACCGATTGAGTTGACTTATCGCTCGCAATTTATCCTGCTCTGTTGCTGCTGAGACAATATCGATAGTATGGGCGATGGAAAAATGACTAAACAGAGTCGAATTAAGGTAGGTGCTGACCCACGAAGTTTTAGTTGGGTCCGATTCCGTCGTTATTGTGGGCCCAAAAACGTTTTGTAAAACAAGTCTGTCAGTATGAAGCCTGAATACCAATTCATCATTTTCAGTCCGCTCAACAATAGATTTTATCCTGCCAGGTTTTACGTCAAGTTTAGTTAACGTCACTACGCATTCGGCTTTAAGAACCGGTTCGTTAACGTTGGAACAGATCTGCGTTAATGGGGCTAGTGCTTTTCGGTACTTCAAAAAGCCAATTGTTCTAATGACGGATGCAATTAGGGCGTTTGATGCGTGTTGATTCTGTTGGTCCTGGCGAAGAAATGCCATGAGCGAAGCGCCTATTGTTGGGTCTTCGCTCGCGCTCAAAGCATGAAGCGCACAAATTGTCTCAGACTCGAAGGGCGTTCTCAGCGCGCGGTGCAATAACTGAGACTTCAGTACTGGCTTATTTAATGGAGCCACCTCTTCTTCCCAGAACCAGTAATTAAGGTTATCTGTTAGTTGGCAAAATTGTGGTTCTGGCAGTGAACGAATCAAATAATCCAAGTGTTCTACAAACAGATCACTTTCGGTTTTACTGATTAACTCAATAAGCATGGCATAAAGTTCACCACGCTGCTGCGATGGCGGAAATCGCTGCATCTGGTTAAATAACCAACTGATTAATGTGATGACTTCCTGACTTCTCGCCTGCGAAGTTTTCACTGTTACAAATTTATCATGGTTTAATTGTCTGGCAAATGTCAGCAGTGAGCTAAGCGAGGGATCAATTGTTTGCGATAGCGCGGGAATAAGTTCATTTACCGGTAAATCTATATACGCAAAAAAATTGTAATGGCCGGCCTCAATTGAGTCAGTATGGCTTCTTGTTTTTTTCGAGATAATGTCGATCTTGCCTTGTGCCAAACTCAACTGATAAATGTTGTTTAGTGCTAAGTTTTCAAAAATATTTTTGTTATCAGGTCCTGTCACTTTAAGAGATACGTTAGATTCAAATTGACCTAGGCCGAAATGCACCCTGCGTTGGCTTGAAGACAGAAAGGGCTGAGGCTTCACTAATGTCTTGGTTGCTAACTGCGTGTTTGACTCAGTGTTTAAAGTAAATTCTACTAGATTACAGAGGTTTATTGGCTGACAGGTGAAAGATATCCAATTATTATTGGTGTCAGTGCGATTCATATACAGTGACAGCGCACCATTATTGTTGTTTACGGCGTAATCAAGTTTCCCATCGTTGTCAAAATCAGCAGACGCGATCCCTCGGGAGGAACGTTTTAGTGTGGGAAACTGGGAAAATAAAGTTGACTCAAATCGCCCATTGGCTATCTGAAGTCTTCCGGAATTGACATTTCCTACTGGCACATAAGGGGTGTCAATATGGGGTTCTGCGTTGCCCTTTGCTATGATGAAGTCTTCACGGCCATCATTATTTAAATCCTCAACAATTGCTCCCCAAGATTGCACTGAAGCGTCCTTATCGGACGTTGCGAATAATTGCCAAGCTCTGTCCTTGTTTACTTGTTCACCTGCCAAATGCAATTGAGTGCTTCCCCCTCCAAAGGGGATGAACAACAATGCAGTTTTATCTGCAACCTTTATAGAACTGAGTTGAACGTTGGGGGACTTCTTAAAACTCAATAGTTTGGTAAAGAGGTCACTTGACTGGTTATCGCCAAAACCAATAAAGTCTGAATTTGAACCTGAGCCGTTTGCAATATAGTAGCCGCTTGAAGCGGACTTATTTCCGGCAATAATTTGTTTGGGTATAATACTTAAAGTTCGGTCATAACTTGATAGTTGCAGAGTTTCGAATAGAGGAGTAGGTGTGTTGGCTTGGGTACCGCTATTCAGCAGAATTGCGTTTCTTAATCCATTGTAGTTTTCAGCATTAAATTGCGAATCGGTTTCATAACCGTATTCCTGGTTCCCTATCTTTATGTCATTCTCATAATCTAGAAAGTTGGCGACGAGAATATCCTGCTTGCCATCTAAATTGTGATCCCAAATAGTGATCGATAGCGGCCAGTAAGGTTTTGGGATCTCACCTATTGTGGACCGACTAAAAGTTTTGCCATTTATGTTAGTGAGCAAGATTAATTCGTTAGTTTTACCATAAACTAGCTCTGGATATCCATCGTCATTCAAATCGCCAACAGCACAGCCATATCCACCAGGTAACTGCGCTTCTCCTGCTAAGGTGGTGACATCTGTAAAATACTGTCCGGCGATATTCTGATAAAGCTTGGAACCTGTCGGGTTGTTCCACCAATGTTGTTTTCCATATCGACGAGTAACGCCTTCGCCACCCACAACAAATACATCTTCATACCCATCTTGATTGAAATCTATGACACATACACCTGAACCCATTGCATCTTTGATACCGGATAGCTTTTCAGTGCGCTGAATATGTTTGAACATGATGCCCTTTACAACGGCTGATTCTACAAATTGAACAGGCGTTTGCTCAGTTTGAAAACTGATAGGATTTACTGACTTGGAGGTTGTCGAAAAAGTAAAATCAAAAATGAGATTTAGTGATAAACAGATAACACTTATCAATCCAAAGGTAGGTAGTACTTTGATATTAAGAAGAGCTTTTTTCACAACAATCCTTGTTTTTCAATAAACTGTAACACTTTACGGGGAAGATGCCTTTAACGAAAGTCTATTCCGTTCACAGAATAGCAACAAGAAAAAAGAATATTCTTTACTTGAAAAAGTGACAAGTGTAATATTTACCTGTTGGTGTGAAAAATATACAATTTCTAGTGCTTTACTCATACGTCGATGATTTGCACTAGGTCTTAAGGTTCATGAAATACGACCCCGTGGGTGCAGGCTGGGCGTAATTTGTACGGAAAAAATAATAACAGAATGGATGCGGTTTATGGAAAGCAGTAAAATAACTAAAGCCTGTATTGTGCTTTTATGTCTTGTGCAATCTCTCTTTTTTAGTACGGCAGCACTTGCGACCCTAATTAATAATGGTGATTTTTCATCAGGACTGAATGACTGGAGCGACGCGAGTTTCACTGGCTCAGTGACAGAGAATGACGGTCAGGCTATTTTATCATCAGGTGATAATACTGACCCGTTTGCAGCCGTCCTAATACAAGGTGATGATGGAAGCTTCCTTTTTGATTCTCCAATCATGGTTGACCCTAATGTATCAATGTTAAGTGTCGATGCGGCGCTACTAAGTATGCTTTTTGATCCAACAGAGCAAGGCGGCTCTGCTTTCAGTGACACGCTTTTTTTGGCAATTTATGATGCGGTTGACTACACCTTTGATGCTGTGTTTGAAATTCCTGCACTTGGAAATGTAGCTGAAACCTTCTTATTTGATATGAGTGATTGGTTAGGCCGAGGAATTGCCATCTCATTTGAACTTGCCGATGAAGATGATGGTTTTAATCTTTCCTACTCAGTAGACAATGTCCTCTTTACTTACAATAACACGCCGGTGCCTGTGCCGGAACCAGAGTCCTTCATTATGTTACTCGTTGGCCTCACGCTGTTAGCTCGTTGTCGCAAGTCTGCGTAAACAAAAAACAAATTTATTATAGGGGCTAATTAGGTCCTTTTTAAGGAAGACGCTCGTTCTTTTAAAAGATCGAGTTATCAGGGAGATAAAAGTTTGAACACGGTTAAGTCACTACTTTTCATATTCGTTTGTTCGGTTGCTGCTTTACTCGTGAACGTAGGTAAGGCGAATGCGCAAGCGAATTCAGATGGTTGGGTAAAAGATACAAATATAGAAGTAAGCTGGAATAACCCAACACGTAGTAGGCGCTCACCCGATGCTACCGTTACGGCACAAATCACAAACAATAGTGATGAACCGATACACGGCCCGGTCCGCTTTGTTATCGAATCGCTTACGCCAGCTACTATATCGGTTGGCAATGCTGACGGCGAGTTAGGCGAACTGGACTATGTTGTAGCACTTCCGCAAAACCAGATACTGGAACCCGGTCAAAGCTTGACGGTTGGTCCCATCACTATTGTTGGTGGGCGCAGCAGTTTCGATATCAGTGGCTCTGCCTATGTTCAGGTATCATTAGAGCCTGTAGCACTGGAAGTGGATATCCTTTCACCCACCACGTTGTCCACCTTTGGAAGTTCGCCAGTAAATGTTACGGGTACTATTAATCAGGAAAATGCGGAATTAACATTAAATGGTGCAGTCATTGCGCATGATGGCAAACAATTTAGTGCCAATGTTGAACTAATCGAAGGATTTAATACCGTCGTAGCACGAGCGACCAATGCAAGTGGTGAGCAAACAACCGATTCTATTTCTGTATCACTGGACTTAACCCCTCCTTACATAACAATCGAATCTCATACAGAAGCACAAGAAGTTTACAGTGACAAAATAACTGTAACAGGCCTAGTTAATGATATTGTGCGCGGAACCGTCTCTGAAGAACAGGCAACGGTTGAAGTTAATGGCATTAAAGCGACCGTGTCTAACCGTAGCTATGCCGCAACGGATGTGCCCTTAAACGAGGGCGAAAATGTTCTTACGGTTACCGCTATCGATGAATCAGGCAACAGCGCATCTATATCGCAAAAAGTTATCTACAAAATTGCAACAGATAAACGCTTAGTATTGGTAAGTGGCCAAAACCAGACTGCACAAATCGGCAATAAACTACCTGAACGACTAATTGTAAAATTGGTTGATGGCTCTGATGCGCCAATCGCAGATGCAACTGTTGTTTTCAGGGTAACGCAAGGTGCGGGAATTGTTGGCAGCACGCCAGAAACATCCGGCCGAGCTATCATTGCGACGACTGACGCTGAAGGTATGGCGCGCACTGAATTTCAGGTGGGCTATCGCACAGGTGTCGCTAACCATAAGGTTCGCGCTAAAGTTGTTGGGGTTGAAAACGAGGTTGTTTTCCCTGCTTCAGCAACCAGCGTAACGGGCGACAAAATCAGCGTTAACTCAGGTAATAATCAGCGTGGTGTTGTAGGACAAACCTTACCAGCTCCGTTTGTTGTTGCAGTAACAGACAGTGGTGCCAATGTAGTGCAAGGAGCACGTGTACGATTTGATGTGATTAAAGGCGAGGGTGCTTTCCAAAATGAAGAAAGCAGCTATGAAACCTCGACCGACAGCGATGGTCGTGCGTCGGCGCAACTTACTTTAGGTTCACTTACGGGCATAGATGCCCAGCGCGTTGAAGCTGTATTGATTGACTCGCTTGAGGGTATGGATTTATTGGCAGGTTTCTCTGCGACAGCATTTGTACCAGCAGACGCCGGAATCACTAGCGTAAGTGGTGTTGTACTGGACAATCAAGACAAACCTTTGCCCGGTGTGACGGTGCGTATAGAAGGCACAGACAGGACCGCATTTACAGATCAACAAGGTCAGTTCACTGTTAATCAAGCGCCAGTTGGACCGGTTCATTTAATCGTGGATGGCTCAACCACGACTGCTTTTGGTGAGTATCCGACGTTAAGCTATCATATTGTAACCGTGTCAGGTGTGGACAACCCACTTTCTGGCCCGATCTACATGGTCAAACTAGACACAGATAATGGTGTGTATGCGGGTAAAGAAGACGTAGTACTTACTCTTGATAACTTCCCAGGATTTAAACTGGAAATCGCAAAAGATTCAGTGACATTCCCAGACGGTTCGCGTGAAGGGATTATTTCAGTCACACCTGTAAATGCTTCAAAAGTACCAATGGCGCCGCCCAATGGCATGCAACCTCAATTCATCGTAACAATCCAGCCAGTTGGCGCGACCTTCTCTCCTGCTGCGAAATTAACGCTACCTAATGTAGATGGCCATGCGCCAGGTGCACAGGTTGAAATGTATTCTTTTGATCACGACTTAGAAGAATTCGTAGCTATAGGTTTGGGTACAGTTTCGGAAGATGGCTCAGTTGTTTCATCCAACCCTGGTGTGGGTGTTGTGAAAGCAGGCTGGCACTGTGGTTCACAGCCGGGCGGTTCAGGTACAGCCCACAACTGTCCAGAGTGTCAGAAGTGTCAAGGCAGTTCATGTGTAAGAGATCCTGCACAGGATAATAAACCTCGTTCTCAGCAGACGCCAGAAGATTGTAAAACACAGTTGTGCAAGGGCTCTAAACCAAATCCGGGCGACATTCCGGTAAGTGCAGATGTGAAATACGATTGCAAAAAGCCAGGGTGCGATGGGGAAAATCCAATTTTTGATGTTCCAGATGATGGAGATATATCTGAAGACGACAAAAAGTGCGGAATGTGCTCTGGCGGTGAAAAAGTGCCAGATGAAAGTAAGAATAAACAGGAATGTGGTGACGGTTCCGATGCTAAAGCGTGTTACACCTGTAAAGATGGAAGTTGTGGAAACCATTGTGAAGCAAGTAATGAAAAAATAACAAAGTCCATTGAGGTAAAAGGCGATCACCCTTTGTTAAAAGGACTTGATGTTTTAAACAATGGTATGCCGTACGCAAAGCTTGAAATGAAAGGTTCATTTGCATTAAACGAAGAAAGTGGTGAAAAGTGCTGCAAAGATTGCTCTATTGGCAAAAACCCGAAACCATACACTAAAACCGAATTAAAGGGCTCAGGTTCACTGGAAGCGACCTTTATTGTTCCTGGACTAGGCCTATTGTATAAGTTGCCAATCAAAACCTATGGCCCAGTTAAACTAGGTGGTGAGGTTGAGTTTGGGCCTGGTGCGAAAGGTAATTTAGGTGTTTCTGCATCTGGTTCAACAGAAGAATCAGAGTGTGACCCAGAAACGTGCGGTTTATTGAAGCTCGGAACCTCAGGGTCGCTAGCTTTAGGTGTTTTTGCAAAGGTCGCAGGCGCGGTCGAATACTGTAATATTTTTAATGAACAAGACTGTGACAAATTAATTGCAGGTGAAGCTGAAGCTTCATCAACTATTAATGTTGGTGCTTCTGCAGATTACAAAGACTATAAAGGTGAAAAATGCACCAGCTCTGATTGTTATAGCTATAGCTATGGCAAAGCGGAGTTTAAAGCAAATGCTCAGTATAAAGTTGAAGTAGGTGGGTTATATAAATATCAATATCAAAACGAAGTTTCAGTAACTTTTGGTGAGGCTGGTTCAGGAGGTACGTGTGGATAGCACGAGAATTTTTAAAGCTTTATTTTTTTGTATTTTCTTAAGCTCATATTCAATTGGTGCATTAGCAGAGCAAAAGAGAACCTCATTTATTTTGGCCGAATCGCCCAGAGGTGAGGTTTCAGTTGCTGGTAGCATTGTTGTAGATAATTTGTTTCATAAAACTCAACTGTCGTTGAATGAGAGCGATACTAAAAACAGTATTCAAACCTTATCTAGGTATTACACACTTGCGAAGGAAAACGACAAGGCAAAGTTGCGAAAGTTGTCGTATGTTAAAGATGGTTCTTATTCTTGGATGAGTAGAGAACTGAATAATATCCCTGATAAATTCGAGGGGTTTGCTAAGTTGCGAAAAGCTGATGCCACTCACAAATTGTTTTGGGGAGATTACGAACTTTTTATTGTTGATTGGTTCACCGAAGCTCCTCAGAAAGTTATGAGCTGGTACGAGGCGGTTATATGTGCAGAAAATAGCCAATGCCACATCAGCAATTTATTGCTTAATGGGAAAACTTCGAGTTCTATCTTCTCCAGTGTGCTTACAGATGTTTACGCTAAGCCACTAAAAAAAGTGCCAAACCTGCCATACTCTGTTAGCTATAGACCCAAGCCAATTAGTGATTCTAATCAAAATGCGCTCGTTTTTAATTTTGAAGTTGAGTGGTTGAACGAGCCATTGAACTTTAATGCAGATAAAAAAAGTAAACTACAAGATAAGAATGTTCAGTTCACACATTTAGAGTCATTCCTGAGAGAACTTTGGGCTGTGCGCGGAGATACAGTAAAAAGAATAGTTAAAGAAAAGACATATAAAACGTCTTTAGATGCCCATTGGCTCGATTTTTCTACGAGAAATCTTATTCCTGTGATAGATCCTCGCTTGGGTTATAGCCTAAGCAACTACACGCCTGTTGCTTATTTGGACAGGTTGTCCAAAATTGATGAAGTGAAAGTTGAGGGTGTACTTCATGCTAGAAATGAAATGTACGTCATCATTACTGCTTCACTACTAAATCAACAGCAGTTAGTTATTATTACTTTGGATCGAAAAACTAAAAAACTAAAACAAACACCAAACAACTTTAAACTTCAAGAGATTGTTAATTCTCCAGAGTTTTATAGAAAAATGGCTTCTATCGTTAATAAGAGAGCTTAAATTTGAAAGCGGGCGACGAAATTGATGCTACAGGCAACCTAGTTGCTTCTAGTTATTGCAACGCCAAATTGAACATAAATAAAGATGTAGTCGCTATCACTCCTAACCTCAGAAGTTATTTGTTTGAATGGGGATTACACATATTTTGTTGGACAGTGTGCATATTTATGTCGGTTAAAGTTTGGCAGTTGGAGCCAAACCTTGATTCGAAAACCGAATTCGTTATTGTCGTGTTTACACTGGGGGGACTCTTTAGTTTAGGTACGGCCTTTATATGCAGAAGAAGCAGAAGAAAATTCTATTTTGACCTAAACGAAAGAGTGCTGAATGTCGGCAGTTCGAATAGCCCGAAAACTAAAGTTGCTTTTGATTCGTTTGAAAAGCTTCTGCTTGTTACAACTCGAATATATAGTACTGAGTCGCCACTCACTTGTTTTGAACTAAGCGTTCTAACCAATAACCAAAAAAGAGTTGTTTTAATGTATCACAGTGATTATCACCAAATCCAAAATGATTCAGATGTACTCGCTGAAATACTGGGATTAGAAGTGGAAAGTCTAGAGGCTTGACACCACCAATAATTAGTTTTGCTCACATTAAAATGATTGCAATTGCAGTAAAGTTGCTTGTTTAAGTTAACCAATATACACCACAATGAGTGTCGCAGGGATAGAGATGAGAAAGGGACAATTAAACTTACTTTTACTCACTGGTTTATGTTTTTCAGCATTTTTTCTCAAGACTAATGCAACAGAGCTTGATAAAAACTGTGTCATAAATATTTTAAATCGTACCATTCAAGTAAGTGAAGATGGTGGCTGGGCTTTACCAAACGTTCCTTCCAATATGGGGCAAATCAGAGCCAGAGCGACCTGTAAACTGGAAGATGGCCGCACCGTCTCTGGTCAAAGTGATTATTTTAATGTGGTACGTAACGGCATTACAAAAGTTGGTGATATCAAGTTTGAAAAATTGGATCCTATCCCCGTATCATTGCGTTTTTCGACAACGGATACGCTCCTTCTAGACAATCCAAAACAAACCTTCCCTTTAACCGTCACTGGTTTTTTTGCCGATGGCAGTGTAGATGACTTAACTGCAGGGGACAAAGGAACAAACTACTCAAGTACAAACGAGACGATTGCTTCTGTTAGTACAGACGGTGTGGTTACAGCTAGAGCTAATGGTGTTGCACTCATAAGTGCTAGGAAGGATGGCGTGCTAGCAAGCCGTCGAGTAGAAGTCAGAATCGGTGGCGATATGGATTCAGACGGAATTCCGGATGATGCAGAACGTGCGCTTGGACTTAATCCAAATGACCCAATTGATGCGTTAGAAGATCACGACAACGATGGGTTATCGGCGCTCGAAGAGTATCAGGCGGGTACCAACATTTTTGAAGCCGACACAGATGGTGATGGTCTTACTGATTTAGAAGAACTTACTGGTGGAACGAATGGTTTTGTTACTAATCCGCTTTTAGCTGACTCCGATGGAGATGGTATTTCTGATGGACTGGAAATAGCCGGTGGTTCAGATCCGAATGATTCAGAAAGCGGCAATTTGACAGACTATCTTGATTTCATAACGGTATCCCCAGAGAACTTACTCCTAACTTATAATGCCATTGATGGTGAAGCTAGCGGCAAGCTTTCTGTCACAGGCTACATGCTTGACGGCACTTCTGTAGATTTAACTCAGCAATCTAGTGGTACTCGCTATACTACCGACGATATAACCATTGCTAACTTCGGCTTATCAGACGGCGAAATTTTTGCGGGTCAATCAGGCGAAACGACAATAACGGTGACCAACCGTGACGAGAGTTTCGTTGTTAATGTGACGGTGACTCAGTTCGATCCAGTTGTGCAATCTACGGTGTCTATTCCGGGCTACGCAAATAATGTCGATATTCAAGGTAACTTAGCTTATATAGCCGCTGGCGATTCTGGGCTGCAAGTGATTAGCGTCGTAGATACCTTGAATCCTGAAATCATTGGAAGTGTAGATACACAGGGTATTAGCATCGATGTTAAAGCAGTTGGATCCTACGCTTATTTGGCTGACGGTTCTGAGGGTGTGCAAATAGTAGATATATCTGAACCTGAAAACGCGAAAATTGTATCAAAACTTGACACTGCTGGCACTGCGCAAGACTTATCGGTAAAAGGAGACTTCGTTTTTGTTGCGGATGGCTCTGCCGGTATCGAAATATTCAATGTTGCGAATCCTAACAAACCTTTTGCAATTGGTTCTACCGAACACCTTACCGATGTAAAAGGTATTGCTGTAGAAAACAACTTTATGGTCGCCGTGGGTGGAACAACGTTATCCTTATTTGATATTGAAGACCCATCAGCGCCATTACACCTTTCTTCGGTTAATATCGGCACAGTTAAAGACGTCGAAATCAGTAATGAATATGTTTATGTTGCAGCTTACAGCACTGGCTATCGTATTTATAAGATCACGGATGCTGGAATGTTGGAACTCAAAGGCGGAGACAGGACCTTCGTTCCACGCGATGTTGCGGTGACAAATGGCTTTACCTTTTTTGCTGAGCAATTATTCCCAAATGTTGTTGCTTATGTGAATACTAAAAATCCTGACGAACCATTCTTCCAGGATACGATCAATCTTTCTCCTTTAGGTGATTACGCAGGTACCGGTATTGCGCTTAACGCAACCCATGCTTTTATTACAGAAGAAAGATATGTTGTGGGCTCAGACTACAAAGCGACGGGCGATACGAAACTGTTTATCGCGCAATATAGAGAGCTAAACGATGCGAATGGAATACCTCCAACTGTCTCGCTAGTTGAGCCTGCAACAGACGGCGTTACAGTTGAAGGGGCAAGACTAACGTTAACTGCAGATGCACAGGATGACATTGCCGTTGGCAAAGTCGATTTTTATGTCAATAATTTGCTCGTTGCACAGGACACTACCTATCCGTATTCCGTTCCTTTCACTGTTCCTCAGAATGTTGGAAATATTGCGGTTAAAGCAGTAGCAACAGATCTGGGCTCTAACAGTACAACAACGGTTACCGTTACGCTTGAAGTGCAAAATGATGAAGACGGTGACGGTCTCGGTGATGAAGAAGAAGCTAACACCTGGATGACGGACGCCAATAACCCTGACACCGATGGGGATGGTCTGATAGACGGGGAAGAAGTAGCGCGTGGGATTAACCCTAACAATCAGGATTCCGATGGCGATGGCAGAAAAGACGGCGATGAGGTTGCAGCAGGTACCGACCCAGCGAACCCCGATATTATTGCGCCTACCACAGTTGCAACTGAGCCGACTACTGATGAAACTGAGGTGGCGGAAAACAGTGCTATTATTGTTACTTTTTCAGAGGCTCTATCGCGTAAGTCTGTCAACGCTAATTCTATCCGTGTGTATGGAGACGGTGGAGTACCAGTTCCGGGTAATGTTAAGTTAATTGGCGGTGATACGCAGGTATTGTTTACGCCTAATGCACTAATGGCAGATTACACAGTGCATGAAGTTGTTATCGGTATTGTAAAAGACACTGCAGGTAATCCGTTGGCACAAGAACAACGGTTTACTTTCGAAACCGGAAATACTGTTGATACAGTTAGACCAACTGTTAGCAATATTAACCCAGTTCACAACGCAAAAGACGTTCCCGTTAATATTGCATTAACTGTGGTGATGAGTGAACGGATCGACCCGGAAAGTGTAACCAGTGATAGCTTCTATATCGAAGATAACTCGACAAGGGAACGTATTGAAGGGTTAATAGATGTTAAGGACGATAGCACGACTATCACTTTTACCCCTAATGCGGCGTTTCTTGTAGGAAGGCAACACAGAATATATTTGAGAAGTGGAATTAAAGACCTCTTTGGTAATTCCATGTCTAACCGTAATTACTATTTTACTACAGCGTTTGATGCTGATGGTGTTGCTCCACTGATCAGTAGTATTAGTGTTAATGAAGGAGAAACATCTGTACCTGTTAATGCCAGGTTGAATGTGAGGTTTGATGAAGCGATAAACAGCTATTCAACTAAGAACATACAACTCTTTAAGGGTGATGAAATTGTTGCAGTAGACCTTACCAATAGCAGTGATCTGCGCACAGCAACCTTAAAGCCTAAGTTAAACTTGGAGCCTGAGACAGGCTATACCCTAGTTGTTGATGGTATTTCTGATCTTAGTGGTAATCTGCTTGAATCTGCACAATCAACTTCTTTCACCACAGGTACTCAAACTGATACACAAACAGGGTCATTGATGAGTTACAGCCCGAAAAGTGGTGCAACGGACGTGGCATTGAATGCGACGATTACGGCAGACTTCAGTGAGCGTATTGACCCGACATCACTGACCAGTGAGTCATTCAGGTTGTATAACAATACGGAAAAACGCAATGAGGCTGCGACATTGAGCCTAAGTGCAGACGGTAAGCGTGTGACGTTAACCCCGGATGTATTGTTAGAAGAAGGGCATCATTATTACGTGTATATCAGTTGGGGTAGCTACCTGAAGGATATCGCAGGTAATAACGTGGGCAGTTATCATCAGTATACGTTTACGGCAGGTGTCAGTGAAGACGCGCAGGCGCCGAGTGTGATAGCAAACAACCTGTCGCAAGGGTTAACGGATGTGCCAGTGAATGCCCCGGTGAGACTGTTTCTGGATGAGACGTTAGCGGCACACTGTGTGAATGAAGAGACGGTATCGCTCCAAAATAGTACAGGTACAGTATCGGGCAGTGTGGCACTGAGCAGTGATCGCAGAACGATTACGTTTACGCCGGATGAATATCTGGTGGCGGGTGAAGATTATGAGCTACTTGTTGCGGGTGTGTGTGATGTAGCGGGTAATGAAGTTGCTGAGTATCGCATGGACTTCACAGCCGATAGTAGCGGCAGTGTTGATACTGCCTACCCAAGAATAAGCAGTGTTACACCGACAAACAATACATCAGATGTATCAGTTAACACAGCGATTGTGGTGACCTTTAACGAAGCAGTCGATGCACTAAACATTAATGATGCAGTGCGAGTTCAGGTGAATGGCCAAAGTGGTTATGTAGCGGGTGACTATCAGGTAGAAGGCAGCGTGGTGACGTTTACGCCAAGTGAGCCATTACCGGGTAGTACACAAATCAGAACAAGTATTTACTACGTCAAAGATAGAGTTGGAAATAGTGCATGTTGTTGGAATTATTACTTCACAACAGAAGACGAGCTTGATACTACGGCACCAACCGTAAGCAGTATCAGTCCGGCAGACGGAGCCATGGATATAGGAGTAGGTACGCCAATCGTACTAAGCTTCAATGAATCGTTAAATGCAGCTACGGTCAACAGTAATCACTTCAAGTTATATTCAGAGGGCAGCATTATTACGCCGAGCGTTTACCGCTCTGCAGACAGTAAAACAATCACCTTGCGTGGCACCTGGCCAGCCGGAAAGTCACTGTCAGTAATCGTCACGGACGATGTGCAGGACTTAAGCGGTAATGCAATGGCGGATTATGTCAGCCTATTTAGCACAGCAGTGGTAGATAATGACAACGGTAGGCCAAGTGTCTCACGCCTATACCCGAACAGTGGTGCCAATAATGTACCGAGTGTTGGCAGTATAGTGATGTACACCTCAGAGCCAATGGATGAAAGTTCCTTACATGATGCTTTCCATGTAGCGGAAAACGGTGTACTGGTAGAGGGACAGATTACGCTGTCAGCATCAGGTCAGGCAATCGAATTCACACCGGATGAAGCCTTTGTAGAAGGTGCACTCGTTCATGTTTATCTGGATAGCACAGCGCGTGATGATTCAGGTAATGCGATGAACCATTATCAAGGTCAGTTCCGCATGGCGACAACTACGGCAACAGCAGGGGTGCGACCAACGCCTAATGCTTATCTGCCAAGTAACGGTTTAACCAATGTGTCGCTAAATCCGAGCATGCGTATCGTTTATAACCAAGATATGGATGAGACTACCATTACTGATGAATTCATTGTGATGCGCAACAATGATGGCAGTGCCTTTCCGGCTACGATAAGTCTGGCAGATGATTTACGTACAGTGGAAATCACGCCGCAATCACTCTTATCGGCTGACAGTTACTATTATGTGAGTCTGTCAAGTAACATTCTGGATACAGATGGTGACCGTCAGTACTGGAGTCGCAGTTATGGCTTCACCACAGGTGAAGTAGCGGTAGAAGACTTGCAGGCCCCACGAGTAACTGCGATGAGTCCGGCAACGGGAATGGAAAACGTGGCATTGAATCCGCGTTATCACGTGCGCTTTGATGAAGCGATTAACCCATACAGCTTCGAACGCATAGCAGATATGAGTATCTCGTACAGTGCAAGTAATACCGAAGTGTTGTACCACCGTTACTCACCATTATCAGAGAGTACGGAACACACAGAAACAATTACACAGGTAGAAGACTTGTCGGGCAATAAAGTTGTTTCACACAGTGAAACCTTTACAACCGGAACAGGACCAGACCTGACCAGTCCGAATTACAGTACTTATTTACCCTACTCGAACAGTACAGTTGCAGTAAATAGTAGTGTGATCTGGGTAATGAACGAGGTTGTTGATCCACTCACGGTGAACAGCAGCACCGTATATGTACGAGATGTAAACAATGGTTCGGTTCATGTCGCGGGTAGTGCCAGTATTGGTCAGGATGGCAAGACAATAACTTGGGTACCAGACAATGTACTGACAGCAGGTCGACGGTTTAATGCACGGCTCGGCGGTGTGGCGGACATCAGTGGTAATACAAACTCATCAGATAGCTTCTACTTCTATACCAGTTTGGAAGAAGATACAGCAGCACCAGTTGTAACAGGCACATCAGTGCACGAAGGCTTAACCGACGTGGCGGTAAATGCCCGAGTGAGAGTGAAGTTTAGTGAAACGATAAGTCATTTATCACTGGGTGGCATTACCCTGACTCATAACGGTGAGCAGATTGCGGTAAATCGTGCACTGGATAGCTCACATGCGCTGGTCACGCTCACCCCGGTGACCCTGCTTCCGGCGGGTGAGACGCTAAGCTTGAATGTAAGCGGTGTGAAAGACCTGGCAGATAACGTGCAGGTAGAAGACATCAATATCAACTTCACAACAGAGCTGGGTATCGATACACAAACAGGGTCATTGATGAGTTACAGCCCGAAAAGTGGTGCAACGGACGTGGCATTGAATGCGACGATTACGGCAGACTTCAGTGAGCGTATTGACCCGACATCACTGACCAGTGAGTCATTCAGGTTGTATAACAATACGGAAAAACGCAATGAGGCTGCGACATTGAGCCTAAGTGCAGACGGTAAGCGTGTGACGTTAACCCCGGATGTATTGTTAGAAGAAGGGCATCATTATTACGTGTATATCAGTTGGGGTAGCTACCTGAAGGATATCGCAGGTAATAACGTGGGCAGTTATCATCAGTATACGTTTACGGCAGGTGTCAGTGAAGACGCGCAGGCGCCGAGTGTGATAGCAAACAACCTGTCGCAAGGGTTAACGGATGTGCCAGTGAATGCCCCGGTGAGACTGTTTCTGGATGAGACGTTAGCGGCACACTGTGTGAATGAGGAGACGGTATCGCTCCAAAATAGTACAGGTACAGTATCGGGCAGTGTGGCACTGAGCAGTGATCGCAGAACGATTACGTTTACGCCGGATGAATATCTGGTGGCGGGTGAAGATTATGAGCTACTTGTTGCGGGCGTGTGTGATGTAGCGGGTAATGAAGTTGCTGAGTATCGCTTGGCGTTTACCACTGAAAACACGGGTGTAGTGGATAATTCTTACCCAACCCTTACAGCTATGACGCCAGCACATAGCTCAACAGGCAATGCGGTTAATGCGCCTATCGAGATGACTTTCAGTGAGCCACTTGATATTAGAAATATTACGTCTAATCATTCAGGTGGTGAGATTCGAATTTATTCGGGGTCAAATTATTACGACGGTTTTTTCTCATTCAATGGTGATGTCGTTACCTTTTGGCCGACCAATCCGTTGCCGCAAAATACGCAAATTACGATTTATTTACGATATATTAAAGACCGCGTTGGAAATTCATATTGTTGCAGAAGTTATTCGTTCACAACGCAAACCTTGTAAGTCGTTTAAGGAAAGACAATGGAAACAAAAAAAAACGGAGTCATAGTAGTAAGTGTCGGTGTCTTAGCTATAGCGGCACTGGGTTACCTGTTTTTCAGCGAAAATAGTGAACATAGCGAAAATCTGCAATCACTTGCTGGTAATGAAAAATTTGATGAACAGTCCATAGATAAGAACAGGGATAGTAATATCGTAAATGTTCCTGTGGAGTATCCTGATTATCGTCCGAAAGTTGCAGAACAAAATGCGAGTGCTAGCACCGAGAAGAACAACGCTAATGTCGATGCTATGCTACAGGAATCTGAAGAGAAGCTTGTTGCAGCTATTACTTCTTTCAACGATGTACTAGATGATCCAACAGCGCAAAGAGAAATAATAGAACAAAACCAGGAAGCACGTGAAGCAAAGAAAAAGGCTATCCTGCAGAAGCTAAAGAATGGAGACTTGTAGCAGTATGAAGTACCTAATACTCTTTTTAAGTATTTTGTTGGGGTATAGTGGTTTCGCTAAAGCAAATGACACAAACGAACTAAACGCAAAAATAATCCCTACCCCAGAGGTTTATAGTGACTTTTTAATAGAGCCTTGGAAACCGAGTGCACCCAGCGTAATTGTGTTTAAAGATCCCAATTGTGGTTATTGCATTCGTGCACTGAAGGCGCTAGATAAATACAAAGACTACAATGTGTTTATGTTTTGGTCTCCGATCTTGGGTGATTACAGTGACAAACGTGTTGCAGCTATTATGGAGTGTGATGATCCGATTAGTCAGGGCGTTTTTGATGACGTTATTACTCGCAAGCCAATTGAATGCAAAAGTTCGGATGCCCTCAACCACGAACATTTTAGGTTGCAACAACTGAATAAAGAAATTGTTCAAAATTACAACCCTCAGTCAGTGCCTTCTTATTATTTCGGCGGGCAAAAAGTATATCTGAGCTCGTTGAAAAAGTTCAAGCAACAACTCACCAATGGTATTACACCAGTACAACTGGATTGGGCACGATATGAAACATTGCGTTTAAAACAGAGTGGAAATCAAGGGTTAGCTAACGCAATCCTATTTGTATCTAATGAGTTGTCTACCAATAAGAGTCTCATTTCTTCACTGGAAAATGACTTTCGTTACAACTGGCATCTTGCGCAGAGTACTTGTGAAAACAAAAATTGTACAAAAGACGAAGAATCAAATCGCTCGGCAGAGCTGAGACTATTAATGGATGTACCAGAAGGTGCTCAAATTGCTTTAGCGATCGATGGTATGGTTATTCAATCAGAACGCATCAACCAATATCTAAGCAATGACTCTATTAATGCGATCAATGTTCTTTAGTTAATCTGTCCTAGTTAATCTGTCCTAGTGTGATTACCAAGGGATTGTGTCGGTCTAATTACCGAGCGATTTTGTCGTAAATAGCATATCAGCCAGTTGCTAAA